>JBKHXN010000043.1:0-4241 GCA_046565985.1 Gammaproteobacteria bacterium | reverse complement strand
CCTTCCAGCCAGACCCACTGCCGGTCACGCAGGCCGCGGTCGTTGGCGTCCGCCGGGTTGATCTCCACGAACATGTCCTGCTGCAGTTCCGCCAGCCAGGGGTTGGAGCGGGTTTCCTCGCCGCCGCCCTCGTACTCGGTCAGGCGGCCGCTGGTGAAGACCAGCGGATAGTCCTTGGAAAAATCCTGCTGCTGGATGGACCAGTAGCGGGTCGGCAGCCGGTAGAAGTGCTGGCGATCCTCGTAGGTGCGGTATTGCGGCAGCAGGTCGCGGCGCGGGGTGTAGAGCGGCTCGCGGTGTACCGGCACCGGGTCGGGGAAGTTCCACACCACGCAGCGCGCCTTGGCGTTGCCGAAGGGCGCGCAACCGTGCTTGAGCGCGATGCGCTGGATGCCGCCGGAGAGGTCGATCTTCCAGTTCACGCCGTCCAGGCTCGCGTCCTCGCGGAAGGTGGCGACCTCGGCCGCGGTCACGTCCTGCCCCGGCTTGGGCCGCTTGCCGCCGACCCAGGCGATCACCGCCATCTCGTAGGCGGTGAGTTCCTTGTGCCAGCCGAGCTGACGCAGCAGGCCGTAGGTGAACTCGGGGTGACCGTCCTGGATCTCGGCGCCGACCGGGTAGGAATCCTCCGCCAGCAGCGTCTGGCCGTTGCGCTCCACGCCGAAGTTGGCGCGGAAGTTCAGGCCGCCCTCCACCACCGGCAGGGAAGTGTTGTAGAGGATGTGCGTGCCCGGATGGCCGGTGCGGGTTTTGCCGTCGGACCAGGTCTGCTGCATGTCGGGCGTGCCCCAGCAGGGCCAGGGCAGGCCGTAGTACTCGCCGTCGCAGGGGCCGCCCTCGGCGCGCAGGGTGGTGGTGTTGAAGGTGTGCTTGTTGGCCAGCTGCCGCTTGAGCCGCTCCGGCGTCTGGCCGGTGTAGCCGATGGTCCAGGCCCCGCGGTTGATCTCGCGCAGCACGTCCTCCACCACCACTTTGCCGTCCTTGACCTCGATGTGCTTGAACATCTGGTCGGCAAAGCCGAGCTTGGCCGCCAGCAGGTAGAGGATGTCCTGGTCGGGCTTGGACTCGAACAGCGGCTCGATCACCTGCTCGCGCCACTGCAGCGAGCGGTTGGAGGCCACGGCCGAGCCGGTGGTCTCGAACTGGGTGCAGGTGGGCAGCAGATAGGTGTCGTTCTTGCGGTCCGACATCACCGCCATGTGGGTCGGATAGGGGTCGGAGATCACCACCAGTTCGAGCTTCTCCAGCGCCTTCTTCATCTCCACGCCGCGGGTCTGGCTGTTGACCGCGTGGCCCTGGAAGATCACCGCGCGCAGGTTGGTGCCCTGCGCCAGGTTGGCGGGGTCTTCCAGCACGCCGTCGATCCAGCGCGAGACCGGGAAGCCCGGCATGTTCATGGTGTTGGCCATGCCGCCGGAGCCGTTGGGGTACTGCTTGCTGCGGTCAAAGCGCGCTACCAGGTAGTCGTAGTCCACGTCCCAGACGCGCGCCCAGTGTTTCCAGGCGCCGGGCTCCAGGCCGTAGTAGGCGGGCAGCGAATGGCCCTCGGGGCCGATGTCGGTGGCGCCCTGCACGTTGTCGTGGCCGCGGAAGATGTTGGCCCCGCCGCCCGAGACGCCGATGTTGCCGAGCGCCAGCTGCAGGATGCAGTAGGCGCGGGTGTTGTTGTTGCCGTGATGGTGCTGGGTGCCGCCCATGCACCAGATCAGCGTGCCCGGGCGGTTCTCCGCCAGCGTGCGCGCCACGCGCAGGGTCTCCTCGCCCTTGACGCCGGAGACGCGCTCGACTTCCTCGGGCGTCCACTTGGCCACTTCCTTGCGCGCCTCGTCCATGCCGTAGACGCGCTGCTGGAGGTATTTCTTGTCTTCCCAGCCGTTCTGGAAGATGTGCCAGAGAATGCCGTACACCAGGGCCACGTCGGTGCCCGGACGGAAGCGCACGAACTGGTCGGCGTGCGCGGCGGTACGGGTGAAGCGCGGATCACAGACGATGATCTTGGCGCCGTTCTCCTTGCCGCGCAGCACGTGCTGCATCGCTACCGGATGCGCTTCCGCGGCGTTGCTGCCGAAGAAGATCATCGCCTTGGCATTGTGCATGTCGTTGTAGGAATTGGTCATCGCCCCGTAGCCCCAGGTATTGGCGACGCCGGCGACGGTGGTGGAGTGGCAGATGCGGGCCTGGTGGTCGCAGTTGTTGCTGCCCCAGAAGGCGGCGAACTTGCGCTGCAGGTAGGCGCCCTCGTTGCTGGCCTTGGAGGAGCCGCAGAAGAACAGCGCGTCGGGCCCGGATTCCTCGCGGATCTTCATCAGCCGGTCGGCGATCTCGTCCAGCGCCTGGTCCCAGGAGAGGCGCTTCCACTGGCCGTCCACCAGCTTCATCGGGTACTTCACCCGCTTCTCGCCGTGGCCGTGCTCGCGCAGGGCGGCGCCCTTGGCGCAGTGGCCGCCGAGGTTGAAGGGGGAGTCGAAGTCCGGCTCCTGCCCGGTCCAGACGCCTTCCTGCACCTCGGCCACCACGCCGCAGCCCACCGAGCAGTGGGTGCAGACGGTACGCCGGGTCTCGATCGGGGCGTCGGCCTTGGGGGAGGTGTCCGCCGCCTCGGCGCGACGCATCATGCCCATGGACACGGTGCCCGCCGCGGCCGCGCCGCCCACCGCCAGGCCGGACTGCTTGAGGAAGCTGCGCCGGTCCAGCGTCGGCCCGCCGGTGCTGCCGGCGGCTTCGGGAGTTCTACGGATGAGTTTCATGGTCAATCCTCCAAGGCCGGATCAGCGGGCGCTCTGGTAGTAACGGCGGATGTGTTCGGTTTCGTGATACCCCTGCGTGCCGGTGGCCACGGCTGCCGCCGCCGGTGCGGCGGCCGGCGCACCGGCCGCTGGCAGCACGGCGAGGCTCATGCCCGTGGCGACGCCGGCGGCGGCCATGCCGAGAAACTCGCGACGGCTGGAATCCAGGGGGGGCGTGGTTTTTTTCATGGCGGGTCTCCGGTCGGGCGGATGGGGGAGGGCGTCAGCCGGGCATGGACAGCCAGGCGCGCTCGAATTCGCTGAAGGCCGTCCCGAAGGCGGCCACGCTGCGGTAGAAATGGGCCCGCTCGCTGGCCTGCAGGTCGCCGAAGAAGCGGCCCAGCCAGGGTGCGAGATGGGCGGTGAAGAAGTCGCGCTGGGTGGCGAGCGGCAGGCCCTCGTCGCCGCTGCCGATCAGCAGCGCCATGGTTTCGCACAGTGCGGCAACGTGGTCTTCCGGCTCGCGGTTGCCGGCGGCGCGGGCGATGCCCAGGCGTTTCAGGTCCAGGCGCAGGGCCAGCAGCGGGCGATCCATGAGCGCGCCGGCCAGGTACCAGCTGGCGTAGGGCAGCAGCTCGCCGCGGCCGAAGCCGATGAACAGGTCATGGTATTCGTCATTGACGGCGGCGGCGTCCGCCTGCGCGGCGGCGTTGCGCAGGCCGCGCCAGGCGGTGCCCAGCGGGGCCTCGCGGCCCTGGTCCTCGGTCAGGGGCAGGGCGGCCAGTTGCGCGAGCCGCCCGGCATCCGGCGCGGCGCGCAGCAGGCCGGCCAGGACGCAGTAGGCCGATACACGGGATGCACGTGCATCGTCCTGTTCCTGCGGGCTCCTCAGCCCCGCCGCAGCTACGGCTTCACCTTGGTAGGCCATGAGTACCTCTGGCTGCCTGGGATGCCGGCGAAATTTATGGGGTACCGCGCGGGACGGTTCGCCTGCTTTCATCCCGTTTGCCGAACCTACACGCGCCCCGGCGCCAAGTCAATTTGCCCGGGCGGGGGGTCTGGAAGCCACATAAAACCTGACTCAGCGCCGGGTTTCGATGCCCCCGGCCTCGCTGAATATGGCCTTCACCCGGCAGTCCTCGCACAGGGACAGGCGGCGCCGGGCCTCGGCGCTCTGGTACATCCAGTGATCCTTCAGCTTGGCGCTCATGCGCTCGATCAGCTTCTGCGTGGCAAAGGCCTTGCCGCAGTCGGCGCAGTGCAGCATCGGCTCCTCGTTGAGAACCCGCTCGGCCGGCTGCAGCTGGGCGGTGAAGTCGAAGCGCGCGACCAGGCTGATGGCCTGCTCCGGGCAGGCGGTCTGGCACAGGCCGCACTGCACGCAGCGGTCTTCGCGGAACAGCAGCCGCGGCTCGCTGCCCCCACCGGTGACCGCCGAGGCCGGGCACACCGAGACGCAGGCCATGCACAGGGTGCAGGCCTCGCGGTCCACGCGGATCTCGCCAAACGGCGCCG
>JBKHXN010000042.1:0-3227 GCA_046565985.1 Gammaproteobacteria bacterium | reverse complement strand
TCTGGCCGCGCCGGGTGAGCGTGTCCCAGGGCAGGCTCAGCTGCCCGTCGGCGCGCGCGTGGCCGGTGACGAAGATGCAGGTCTGGGCATGGTCGCGGTGGGTCAGCGGAATGCCGGCGTAGGCGGCGCAGCCGCTCGCCGCGGTGATGCCGGGCACCACCTGGAACGGAATCCCGTGCGCGGCCAGCTCGCCGATCTCCTCGCCGCCGCGGCCGAAGATGAATGGGTCCCCGCCCTTGAGGCGCAGCACCCGCTTGCCGGCCTGCGCCAGGCGCACCAGCTCGGCGTTGATCTCGCCCTGCGGCACGGTGTGCTGGTTGCGGCGCTTGCCGACGAACATCCGCTCGGCGTCGCGTCGCACCAGTTCGAGGATCTCGGGCGCGACCAGCCGGTCGTAGAGCACCACGTCGCATTGCTGCATCAGCCGCAGCGCGCGGAAGGTCAGCAGATCAGGATCCCCAGGGCCGGCGCCGACCAGATACACCTCGCCGCCCGGTGTCTGCTCGCGCAGCAGGGCGTCCAGGCCGGCCTCGCCGGCCGCTTCCCTGCCCTGAAGCAACGCCTCGGCAGCGGGACTGTCGAGAAAGCGCTCCCACAGGCCGCGCCGCGCCGGCTGTGGCAGGGCCGCCTGCACGCGCTCGCGCTGGCGGCCCATGAAATCCGCCAGGCGGCCGTAGGCAGCCGGCAGTTCGCTCTCCAGGCGCTCGCGCAGGCGCCGCGCCAGCACCGGGGCACGGCCGGCGGTGGAGATGGCCAGCAGCAGCGGCGCGCGGTCGATGATGGACGGCGTGATGAAGCTGCTCGGCTCCGGATCGTCCACCACGTTCACCGGCACCCCGGCGGCGCTGGCAGCGGCGGCCACCGCGCGGTTGAGCACGGCGTCATCGGTGGCCGCAATGCACAGCCGGCAGCCGGTGAGCTGATCGGGGGCAAACTGCGGCGCGAGGTGCTGCAGTTCGCCGGCATCGCGCGCGGCGGCGAGCTCGGCATTGAGCGTCTGCGCCACCACGCGGATGCGCGGTGCGGCGCGTGCCAGCAGGCGCACCTTGCGCGCGGCCACCTCGCCGCCGCCCACGACCAGCACGGTCTCGCCGCGCAGGCGCAGGAAGATCGGAAAGTAGTCCCAGCCGCTCATGGCGCCATGATGCGTTATCAGACGCCCGCAAGCACCTTGGCCGCCATCATGCCGCCGATGAAGATCAGGAAGCCGGCGATCAGTTTCTTCAGCGCCGGGCCGTCCAGGCGGAAGCCGATGCGGGTGCCGATCCAGATCCCGGGAATGGCGCCCACCAGCAGCGCGCCGAGCATGGCCCAGTTGACCGTGCCCAGGCCCACATGGCCGAGCCCGGCGATGCCGGTGATGAGCACGGCATGCGCCAGATCGCTGCCCACCAGGCGGATCGGCGCATGGCGCGGGTAGAGCAACAGCAGCAGCATCATGCCGATCACCCCGGCGCCGACCGAGGAAATGGTCACCAGCACGCCGATCGCGGCGCCGGAGATGACCGTGTAGAGATGCTGGTGGCGCTCGAGCCGCGGCACCAGCTCCAGGCCGGGTTTGCTGAGCAAGCGCAGCAGGCGGTCCTGGAACAGCGCGAAGGTGGCGGTGAGCACCACCGCGATCGCCAGGGTGAGCTTGATGAGGTTGTCCAGCCGCTCGCCGGTCTCCACGCCGCGCAGCAGCAGCAGCGTGAGCAGCACCGCCGGTACGCTGCCCAGCGAGAGCCAGCCGACGATGCCCCAGTCCACGGTGTTGCGCCGGTGGTGCAACCCCACGCCGAAGGCCTTGCTGATGCTGGCGTAGAGCAGGTCGGTGCCCACCGCCACGGCGGGGCTGATGCCGTAGAACAGGATCAGGATCGGCGTCATCAGCGAGCCGCCGCCAACGCCCGTAGCGCCCACGGCAATCCCCACCACCAGACCGGCGACGCTGAATCCAAAATCCATCGACCTGCACTCCACACGGACAGGGGGCGCACGCTAGCAGGCGTGCTTTAGCAACAAAAGGAACCGTTCTCTATACTTTGAGAACCAAATGGCATATCGCAGCCGAGGTGTCCATGAAGATCCGGCAGCTCCACTACATCCACGAAGTCGCCCGGCGCGGGCTCAACGTCACCGCCGCCGCCGAGGCGCTGTTCACCTCGCAGCCCGGGGTTTCCAAGCAGATCCGCCTGCTGGAGGAAGAACTGGGCGTGGACATCTTCGTGCGCAACGGCAAGCACCTGTCGGAGATCACACCCGCCGGGCAGCGCATCCTGGAATACACCGCCCGGCTGCTGCACGAGGTGGACAACATCGCCCGCGTGGCCGAGGAGTTCCGTGATACCGACCGTGGCGATCTCGCCATCGCCACCACCCATACCCAGGCACGCTACGCCCTGCCGCCGGTGATCAGCCGCTTCCGCAAGCGCTACCCCAAGGTGGCCCTGCACCTGCACCAGGGTTCGCCGCCGCAGATCGCCAAGATGGCCGCAGAGGGCCAGGCCGATTTCGCCATCGCCACCGAGGCCATCGAGCACTATCAGCAGCTGGTGATGCTGCCCTGCTATCCCTGGAACCGCTGCGTACTGGTCCCGCCGGGCCACGCGCTGGCAGGCAAGAAGCGCATCACGCTCGAAGCCCTGGCCGCGCATCCCATCGTGACCTACACCTTCGGATTCACGGGACGTTCCAAGCTTGACCAGGCCTTTGCCGCGCACGGTCTCAAGCCCGACGTGGTGCTGACCGCCGTGGACGCCGACGTCATCAAGACCTATGTGCGTCTGGGACTGGGCGTGGGCATCATCGCCGAGATGGCCTACGACGCGCGCCAGGATCAGGATCTGGTGCGCCTGCCGGCCGACCACCTGTTCGAGCCCAGCACCACCCATATCGGCTTTCGCCGCGGACTGTTCCTGCGCGGCTACATGTATGACTTCATCCAGACCTTCGCCCCGCACCTGACGCGTGAACTGGTGGACGAGATCTGCGCCATCGCCGATCCGGAGGCCCGCCAGCGGCGCACCCAGGCCCTGGAACAGGCGCTGCAGAAACGCGGCTGAGCCACCGGCATAGACCGCTTTTGTCTATGCATATGCAGTCCCCGCGGCTGTTAAGCGCGGGGGCGCAGCCTTATCATGGTGGACTTGCCGTGCGACCCCTGAACCCACCATGTACCGCTACGACGCCTACGACCACGCCCTGATCCAGGACCGCGTCGCCCAGTTCCGCGACCAGACGGCGCG
>JBKHXN010000041.1:0-3071 GCA_046565985.1 Gammaproteobacteria bacterium | reverse complement strand
GCGGACGAGGGCGTGCTGGACTTCAAGCTCGACGATCTCGAGGCGCCCACTCCGTCCGCCGCTCCGGCCGCCGCTGCCGCCCGTGACGAGGCGGGGACCCTGGACTTCAGGCTCGACGACGCCTTGCCCGACACGCCCGCAGCGCCGCCCGCTGCCGCCACGACCGCCGGCACGGATGGACTGGACATCCGTCTCGACGACTTCGATCTGGATGCCGGCGTCGAACCGGCCGACAGCAACGCCATCTCCGATGGGGACGAGGCCGGGACCAAACTCGATCTGGCGCGCGCCTATCTCGACATGGGCGACAACGACATGGCCCGCAGCCTGCTCAACGAAGTGATGAGCGAAGGCAAGCCCGCGCAGCAGGAGGAAGCCAAGGCCCTGTTGGCACGCGTGGCTTGAGCGGCCCCCGCGAACGTCGCGGGCCGCATCCGGGGATCCGCGTATTGTCACTGCTGCTGCTTGCGGCGGCGCTGCCGCAGCGGCCCCTGCTCGATCTGCTGCTGCTGACCCTGCTGCTGGTCCTGGCGTATGCCCGCTGGGCGCCGCAGGCGGCGCGCAGCCTGGTCCAGGGCCTGTGGCGCCTGCGCTGGCTGCTGCTGGCGATACTGGTGCTCTACTGGGGCTTCACGCCCGGTGAGCCGCTGCTGGCGGTCACGCCCGGCCTGAGCCGGGAAGGGGTACTGGAAGGCAGCCGTCGCGCACTGGTGCTGGTCTGCCTGCTCGCGGCGGTATATCTGCTGATGGCCACCACGCCGCTGACACGCCTGCTGACCGGGCTGCGCTGGCTGCTGCGGCCGCTGGGTGTGCTGGGGATCCCCACCGAGCGGTTTACCCTGCGCCTGGCCCTGGCGCTCGACGCCGCCACGCGGGCCCGTCCCGCGCTCGACGCCGCCCGGCGTGCGGATGCACGGATGCTGGATGCCGCCGCCGCGCTGGTGGCCCGCATCGAAACCGATGCCCGGACGCCCGCGCCGTCCTGGACGCTGCCGGCCGAGCCCGCGCCACGTCTGCGCGACTGGCTGCTGCCGCTGCTGCTCCTGCCTTTCAGCCTGGGCTGGGCGATATGAAGCGCTGGGCCGCGGGTGTGGAGTATCTGGGCACCGGCTACGCCGGCTGGCAGGCGCTGCCCGGGATCCGCAGCGTGCAGGCGACGCTGGAAGCCGCACTCGCCAGGGTCGCCGATCATCCGGTGCGCGTGGTCGCCGCCGGCCGTACCGATGCCGGGGTACATGCCCTGCAGCAGGTCGTGCACTTCGATTCGGCGGCCGAGCGCAGCGCCTATGCCTGGCTGCTGGGCACCAACAGCTGCCTGCCGCCGGACATCAGCCTGCGCTGGCTGCAGGAGGTGCCGCAGGATTTTCACGCCCGGCACCATGCCTTTGCACGCCGTTACCGCTATCTGATCCACAACCACCCGGCGCGCAGTGCCAGCCTGCATCAGCGGGCCACCTGGTGGCCGCGACGGCTGGACGCCGAAGCCATGCATGCTGCCGCGCAGGTACTGGTCGGCGAGCACGATTTCTCGGCGTTCCGTGATTCTCAGTGCCAGTCGCCCACGCCGGTACGCCTGCTGCACAGCCTTGAAATCTGGCGCCGGGCAGACTTCGTGGTGCTCGACATCCGCGCCAACGCCTTTCTTCACCACATGGTGCGCAACATCGCCGGAACCCTGGCGGAAGTGGGCTGGGGCCGGCGCCCGGCGGCCTGGGTCGCCGAAGTGCTGCAGGGCGGTGACCGGCGCCTGGCCGGACGAACCGCGGCGCCGGAAGGCTTATACTTTGTCGGCCCCGAATACCCTGCGGCCTACCGCCTGCCGGACCCGCCGCCGCCCTGGTTCCCTGCCTGATGCCTGCCGCTCTGCGCACCCGGATCAAATTCTGTGGACTGACGCGCCTGGAGGACGCGCTGGAGGCCGCGCGCCTGGGTGTGGATGCGCTGGGCTTCGTACTGGTGCCCGGCAGCCCGCGCGCCATCACCGCCGAACAGGCGCGTGAGCTGGCCGGTGCGCTGCCGCCCTGGATCAGCGTGGTGGCGCTGTTCCACAACGCACCCACGGAGTTTGTCCGCCACGCGCTGCAGGTCCTGCGCCCGCAACTGGCGCAGTTCCACGGCGAGGAATCCGCCGCCGACTGCGCGCAGTACGGCTGGCCCTATCTCAAGGCGGTGGCGATGCGCTCGGCCGCGCCGGATCTTGCGGACGCTGCCCGCCGCTACGCGGGGGCCCAGGCCCTGCTGCTGGACGGTCACGCGCCCGGCGGCATGGGCGGCAGCGGCGAGCGCTTCGATTGGGATGCGGTGGCGAGCTGCACCAAACCGCTGATCCTGGCCGGCGGCCTGCACGCCGGCAATGTCGGCGTGGCGATCCGGCGCGTACGCCCCTATGCGGTGGACGTGTCCTCGGGCATCGAAAGCGCACCCGGGATCAAGGATTCCGGCAAAATGGAGGCCTTCGTGGCGGCGGTGCGCAGCGCCGATCACGCCACCGCCGTCTGATTGTTCACCAGGTCACCGCATGTCCTATCACTACCCCGACGCACGCGGCCATTTCGGCCCCTACGGCGGACAGTTCGTTGCCGAAACCCTGATGGAGCCGCTCAGCCGGCTGGCGGCCGCCTACGCCCAGCTCAAGGATGATCCGGATTTCCGCCGCGAGCTGGACGAGGATCTTGCCCATTACGTCGGTCGGCCCAGCCCGCTCTATCACGCGCGCCGCCTGAGCGCGAAGTGGGGCGGGGCGCAGGTCTGGCTCAAGCGCGAGGATCTCAACCACACCGGCGCGCACAAGATCAACAACACGGTGGGCCAGGCGCTGCTGGCCAAGCATCTGGGCAAGACCCGCATCATTGCCGAGACCGGAGCCGGCCAGCACGGCGTGGCTTCCGCTACCATCGCCGCGCGCCTGGGGCTCAAGTGCGTGGTGTACATGGGCGCCGAGGATGTGCAGCGCCAGTCGCCCAACGTCTACCGCATGAAGCTGCTCGGCGCCGAAGTGGTGCCCGTGCACAGCGGCACCCGCACGCTCAAGGATGCGCTCAACGAGGCCCTGCGCGACTGGGTGTCGAATG
>JBKHXN010000040.1:0-9274 GCA_046565985.1 Gammaproteobacteria bacterium | reverse complement strand
CATCCCCGTGCGCCGGACCATGCGTCCGGCGGGGATCCATGCCGGGAGGAGACTGCGGGTGGTGCTGAGGGAGTGAAGGCGGGGCAAGGAGATGGATTCCTCTCGTGCGCGGGCATGACAGCGGCCTTGGGTGCCGCAAACCTCAAGCTCCTCGCCCGGCCGTCAGGCCTCAGGGCGTGTCGTTGAGCGACCAGTCGTAGTCGTGGCCGCTGATGCGGCCGATGCCATCGAGCCGGGCCGCCAGCGCCGGCGCCGCGTAACGTCTCAGATGCGCGATCACGCCGGCGTCGTCGCCGCCAAAATCGGCCTTGAACCAGACGTAGAGGCTGGATACCTCCAGCCGGCCTTCGCGGACCCGCGCGCCGCGCGGATGGTTGATGAAGTCGCGTGCCCCGGCTTCGAGCAGGGCCGCGCTGTTGGCCGCGGTATAGGCACGAGCGGCCAGATTGGGACAGCCCACCGAGGCGCAATTGACCCCGTAGTGGATCAGCGGATCCCGCCAGACGGGGCGCAGGATGCGGTGCTCGATGTCATCCAGCGACAGCCGCTCGCCCTCCACGCGCAGCGCCCGGTCGCCCCAGGGCCCGCGCGCCAGCAGGCCCGGCGAGGTGTTGATCTTCAGGATGCTGGCAACCGGGTAGTGCGCCAGCACCGTCTCCACGGTCTGCGCGTTGTACAGGTTGATCCAGTAGGCGCGCTGCTCGGCCCGGTTGAGTTGCGAGACCGGCACCGCCTGCAGCTGCTGCAGGTAGGCCTGGAGCTGCGCGCGCGCGGGGGGCGTCACCGCACCGTAGGCGAGGCGGTGCAGGCCGTCCGGTGCGGGGCGCACGTAGCGCTGCAGAAATTCATCCCATGCGGAGTGATCCAGCTGCCGTGTGGAGGCCGCGTCGTGCCGCTCCCAGCGCGGCCACGGCTCCGCCTTGGGCGCAGCCAGCGCCATCTGCACCGGGAGGCACGCCAGCAGCAGGCTCAGCAGGATTCTCACGACACGCCCTCTCTCAGCCACGGTTCATCTGGAATACGTGATCATCCAGCCACTGGATGAGGTCGGCGGTGACCTGCTCGCGACAGGTGTCGTTGAACAGCTCGTGCCGGGCGTCGGGGTAGATGCGCGTCTCCACGTCCTTGAGACCGGCGCGCCGGTAGTGGCGCGCCAGCGATTCCGGGCCCTGCTTGCCGCGCGTCACCGGGTCACGGCTGCCGGCGATCAGCAGCACCGGCAGGTCCACCGGCACGCCCTGCACCGCGTCCAGCCCGGCGCAGGCTTCCAGCAGGTCCAGCCACAGCCCGCAGGAGACGCGGAAGCCGCAGCGCGGGTCGCGCAGGTAGCGGTCCACCTCGGCGTGGTCGCGCGACAGCCAGTCAAAGCCGGTGCGGTTGGGGCGGAAGCGGCGGTTGAAGTCGCGGAACGACAGACGCTCGCCCAGCGCGCTGCGGTGCCGCCGGCCCGACCACAGCGCTTCCATCTGCAGCAGCTTGTGGCCGACCGCGCGCAGCGCGCCCAGGTCTCCGCTGGTGGCGGAGAAGATGGCCCCGGCCAGCGCCGCGCCCGGATCACGCACCAGATGCTGGAGCAGGAAGGAGCCCATGCTGTGCCCCAGGGCAAAGACCGGCATCTGCTGCAGTTCCTCGTCCAGATGACGGCGCACCATGTTGATCGACGCGAGCATCAGCGACCAGCCGCCGGTGTCGGCCACGTGGCCAAGTTCTTCCGGCCCGCGCACGCTGCGGCCGTGGCCCGGCAGATCCTGCGCGTACACCGCATAGCCGGCGGCGTTGAGATGCCGCGCCAGGCGCGCGTAGCGCCCGGCGTGCTCGGCCATGCCATGGATGATCTGCACCGCCGCGCGGGCCCGCCCTTCGGGCAGCCAGACATAGACGTAGGCGCGGGTGCCGTTGGGCCCGGGAACCGTGAGGGTCCGCGCCCCACCGCTGGCAGGCTGGTTGGGACTCATGGCCAAGCTCACCACAAAAAGGCCGCCCGTACCAGCCGGAAATCCTTTCAGTCCTGCACCGGGTTGGCAGGCCCGGCGGTTTTCGGGTGCAATGCCCTGCAGCGGTAATTCATGAAAGACCAGAATGAGGAGAAGCCCATGAAGGCGATCCTGGCCATCGACCAGGGCACCACCAGCACGCGCGCCATCGTGTTCAGTCACGCCGGCGAGCCGCTGGCCCGCGAGCAGGCCGAGCTGCCGCAGTCCTATCCGCAGCCGGGCTGGGTGGAGCACGACGCCGCCCGTATCTGGGACGACACACAAGCCTGCGTCCGCGGCGCGCTGAAGGCTGCCGGGCTCAAGGCTGGCGACGTGACCGGCATCGGCATCACCAACCAGCGCGAGACCACGGTGCTCTGGGACCGCGCCACCCACCAGCCGCTGGCGCCCGCCATCGTCTGGCAGGACCGCCGCACCAGCGCCTTCTGCCGCGAGCACGCGGACCGCTCCGGCTGGCTGGCGCAGCGCACCGGCCTGCTGCTGGACCCGTACTTTTCCGCCACCAAGATCGCCTGGCTGCTCGACCACGTGCCGGGCGCCCGTGCCCGGGCCGAGCGTGGCGAGCTGGCCTTTGGCACCGTGGACAGCTGGTTGCTGTGGAAGCTCACCGGTGGCCGCGTGCACGCCACCGACGCCACCAACGCCTGCCGCACCGCCCTGTTCAACCTGCACACCCAGGACTGGGACGACGAGCTGCTGGCCTTCTTCCGCGTCCCGCGCGCGCTGCTGCCGGAGGTGCGCGACAGCGCCGCAGAGTTCGGCCATACCGAGCCGGCGCTGTTCGGCCAGGCCATCCCCATCGCCGGGATCGCCGGCGACCAGCAGGCCGCCACCATTGGCCAGGCCTGCTTCCGGCCGGGCATGATCAAGTCCACCTACGGCACTGGCTGCTTCATGGTGCTCAACACCGGCGACCGCGCAGTGGCCTCACAGCACCGGCTGCTCACCACCGTGGCCTACCGGCTGGGCGGCCAGGTCACCTACGCGCTGGAGGGCAGCATCTTCGTCGCCGGCGCCGCCGTGCAGTGGCTGCGTGACGCCGTGCACCTGATCGGCAACGCGCAGGAGACCGAAGCGCTGGCGCGCTCCATCCCGGATACCCAGGGCGTGTACCTGGTGCCGGCCTTCACCGGCCTGGGCGCGCCCTACTGGGATCCGGAAGCGCGCGGCGCCATCCTCGGCCTCACCCGCGATTCCGGCATTGCCCACATCGTGCGCGCGGCGCTGGAGAGCGTCTGCTACCAGACGCGAGACCTGCTCGACGCCATGGGCCAGGACGCCCTGCCACCCACCGAGCTGCGCGTGGACGGCGGCATGGTGGTCAATGACTGGCTCACGCAGAATCTTGCCGATGTGCTGCAGATCAGCGTGCAGCGGCCGCGCATCGTCGAAACTACGGCGCTGGGCGCGGCCTTTCTCGCCGGGCTGGGTACCGGGGTTTACCGCTCGCTGGACGACATCGCCGTGCTCTGGAAGGAGAGCGCCCGGTTCACGCCCCAGCGTGACAGCCGGGACGCGGATCGTTTATACGAAGGCTGGAAAACCGCCGTCACCCGGGTGCGCAGCACATGAAAATTGCCTTGATCGGCGCCGGCCCCGCCGGCCTGTCCGCCGCGCGCGCGCTGTCGCGCCGGGGCCTGCCGTTCACCGCCTTCGAGCGCCACCGCGACGTGGGCGGGCTGTGGGATATCGCCAACCCCTGGAGCAGTGTGTACGCGAGCGCGCACCTGATCTCCTCGGCACGCCGCACCGAATTTGCGGAATTCCCGATGCCCGCGGACGCGCCGGACTACCCACGCCACGATTACCTGCTGGACTACCTGCGCGCCTACGCCCGCCAGTTCGGCCTGTACGAGCACTACCGCTTCGGGACCGCCGTGACGCGTGCCGAACGCGAAGCGGGCGGCTGGCGCCTGCACTTCGCCGGCAACGGCAGTGAAGTCTTCACGCATCTGATCAGCGCGGTCGGCACGTTCTGCGAGCCCAGCCGCCCCAATATTCCGGGTGAATTCCTCGGCGAGCTGCGCCACTCTGCCGAGTACAAGCAGCCGGAGCTGTTCCACGGCAAGCGGGTACTGGTGGTGGGCGCCGGCAACTCGGCCTGTGACATCGCCGTGGACGCCGTGCATCACGCGCGCAGTGTGGACTGGAGCGTGCGACGCGGCGTGCACTTCGTGCCCAAGTTCATCGCCGGCAAGCCGGCCGATACGGTCGGCGGCGCGCTGAAGCTGCCGCCGCGGCTCAAGCAGATGGTGGACGGGGCGCTGCTGCGCCTGCTGATCGGCGACCCCACGCGGCTTGGGCTGCCGCGGCCCGATCACCGCCTCTACGAATCTCACCCCGTGGTCAACAACCTGGTGCTGCACCATGTCGCGCACGGCGACATCCGCGTGCGCCGCGAGCCGCGCCAGTTCGAGGGCAAGGACGTGATCTTCGCCGACGGCAGCCGCAGCGCGTACGATCTGGTACTGCTCGCCACCGGATTCCAGCTGAGCTTTCCCTTCCTCACCCGCGAGGATCTCAACTGGCAGGGCGACAATCCGCAGCTCTATCTCAACGCCTTCCACCCGACCGCCAACGACCTGTTCGTGCTGGGCATGGTGGAGGCCACCGGCATCGGCTGGGAAGGCCGCGCCCAGCAGGCCGAGCTGGTCGCACGGGTGATCCAGGCCCGCGCCGCGGGGCATCCGGGCATCGCCGCCTTTGACGCGGCCCGCGCGCAGGGCGCCGACCTGCGCGGCGGCTACCAGTACCTGACGCTGCCGCGCATGGGCTACTACGTCCATCGCGACACTTTCCTGCGCCATATCAGCCAGCATCTCAAAGCGCTGGCGTGAGCACGCTCGCGCTGCTGTGGCTCGCGCCGATCATCCTGCTCGCCTATACCGCGCAGGCCATCACCGGCTTTGGCAGCACGGTCATTTCCATCACCCTGGCGGCGCTGTTCCTGCCGATCCCAATGGTGATGCCGGTAGTGGTCGCGCTCAATCTGCCCTTCTGCGCCTGGCTGGTCTGGCGTGAGCGGCGCGGCATCGCGCTGCGGCTGCTGTGGCGTGACATCCTGCCGCTCATGGGCCTGGGCACGCTGGTGGGCGTGCTCGCGGCGGCCTGGCTGTCGGGCGTGGACCTGCGCCGCCCGTTCGGCGCGGTGGTCATCATGATCGTCGCGCTCGACCTCTGGCGACTGGCGCACCGGCGCGAGAACGCTCCGCACCCGCTGCTGCGCCGCCTGCTGATCGGACTCTCCGGCTTCACCCAGGGCCTGTACGCCTCGGGCGGGCCGTTTCTGGCCGCGGCGCTGGCCGGCAGCGGTCTGGACAAGGGCGCGCAGCGTGCCACGCTGTCGGTGGTGTGGCTGCTGGTCAATGCCGCGCTCACGCTGTGGTTCTTCCTCATCGGCCGTTTCGGGCCGGACGCACAGCTCGCCACGCTGTGGCTGCTGCCGGTCACCGGGCTGGCGCTGTACCTGGGCAACCGCCTGCACCACCGCGTGGACGAGCGCCAGTTCCGCCTGCTGGTGGACCTCCTGCTGCTGATCTCGGGGATCGCCCTATGGCGCTGAACGACGCCGCGCTCGACCAGACCACCATCCAGTTCAGCCCCGCCGCCGGGCTGGTGCTGAACCTGATCCTCGCCGTGGTGATCTTCGGCGTGGCGCTGGAACTGCGCCCCGCCGACTTCGCCCGCGTCACCCGCATGCCGCGCGCGGTGCTGGCCGGCCTGCTTGCCCAGTGGCTGGCGCTGCCGGGGCTGACCTGTGCGCTGGTCTATGTGCTGGCGCCGGCTCCCGGCATCGCGCTCGGCATGCTGCTGGTGGCGGCCTGCCCGGGCGGCAACATGTCCAACGTGCTGTGCCACTGGGCGCGCGGGGCCACGGCGCTGTCAGTAACGCTGACCGCGTTCTCCACGCTCGCCGCCGTGCTGGTGACGCCGCTGACCTTCGCCTTCTGGGCCGGCCTGAATCCCTTGACCCGCGACGCGCTGACCGCCATCAACGTGCCGCTGGGCAGCCTGGTGTTGTCCATCCTCATCGCCCTGGCCCTGCCGCTGGCGGCGGGACTCTACGTGGGCGCGCGCCATCCGCGCTGGGCGGCCCGCGTGCGCGGCCCGCTCAAGCACTTCGGCCTGGTGGTGTTCGTGGCGTTCATCGTGCTGGCCCTGGTGGCCAATGCCCAGGCCTTCCGCGCCACCGTGGGGCTGATGCTGGGCGTGGTCGCCCTGCACAACGGGCTGGCGCTGGGCGCCGGATTCCTGATCGCGCGCCTGGCCCGCCTGCCGGTGCAGGAAACCCGCGCCGTCACGCTGGAGACCGGCATCCAGAATTCCGGCCTGGCGCTGGTGCTGATCTTCGCCCACTTCGGCGGCATGGGCGGCATGGCTCTGGTCGCCGGCTGGTGGGGCGTGTGGCACCTGATCTCGGGCGGCACGCTGGCGGCGTTCTGGTCCTGGCGCACACGTCGCACCGGGCAAGCGGCGGAGAGTACCGCATGAGCATACTGGTCACGGGCGCGCGCGGTCTGGTGGGCGGCCGGGTAGTGACGGCGCTGGCCGCCGCCAGGCACACAGTCATTGCCAGCGACCTGCGCGTGGACGGCGACTGGCCCGCCGGCGTGAGTCCGGTCGCGGCCGATCTGCTCACCGCCGACTGGCCCGCCCTGCTGGCACGGCACGCGGTGAGCCACGTCGTGCATCTGGCCGCGGTGGTGCAGACCCGCGCCGGCTTTGACGCCGCGCGCGTGCACGCCATCGAGGTCGGCGGCACACAGCGCCTCTACGCCGCCAGCCGCGAGACCGGCGTGCGGCAGTTCTGCGTGGCTTCCAGCGGCGCCGCCTACGGCTACGCCGCCGATCTGCCGCCGCTGATCCGTGAAGACCAGCCCCTGCGCCCGCACCCGGATTTTCCCTACGCCGCCCACAAGACCGAGATCGAGCACTGGCTGGCCGCGCAGGCCGGCGGTCCACGCATCTGCATCCTGCGCCTGTGCACGGTACTGGCGCCCGGACGGGCCTCGCCGGTCACGGCGCTGTTCGAGCGGCCGCGCGTGCTGGTACTGAGCGGGCACACCTCACCGTTCTGCTTCGTGCACGTGGACGACGTGGCGGCGGCGTTTGCCGGCGTGATCGCCGCCGAGGCCCAGGGCGCCTACAACGTTGCCGGCGACGGCGCGCTGCCGCTGCGTGAGATCGCCCGGCGCCTGCGCCGCCCGGTGCGTGAAGTCTCGCCCGGGCTGCTGCGTCTGGGCCTGCGTGTGGCCCACGGCCTGCGGCTCAGCGCCTATACCCCGGGGCAAGTGGATTTTCTCGCCTACCGCCCGGTGCTCGACGCCGGCAAGCTGCGCCGCGAGCTGGGACTGCAGCTGCGCTACGACAGCGAGGCGGCCTTCAGCGCCTGGGCAAAGGCGCTCAGCGTTTGAGAATCTGCCGGAGCGCGGTGTCGGCGTCCGGGTAGGTAAAAACAAAGCCCTGGGCCAGTGCCCGCACCGGCAGCACGCGCTGGCCGGTGAGCAGCAGGTCTGCCATCTCACCCAGCAGCAGACGCATGGCGAATCCGGGCATCGGCAGGCGTGCGGGGCGGCGCAGCGCACGGCCCAGCGCCTGGGCAAAGGCGGCGTTGCGCAGCGGCGCGGGCGCCGTGGCGTTGTAGGCGCCGCGGGCCTGATCCTGCTCCAGCAGCCAGATCAGCAGCGCCACCAGATCGGCACGGTGGATCCAGCTCATCCACTGCCGGCCGTCGCCCACCGGCCCGCCCAGCCCCAGCCGGAACGGCGGCAGCATCCGTGCCAGCGCGCCACCACCCGCGTCCAGCACCACGCCGATGCGCGCGCGGCACACGCGCATGCCCAGCGCCTCGGCGGCGCGGGCTTCGGTCTCCCAGGCACGGCAGAGCTCACTCTGGAAGCCGCTGCCGGGCGCAGCGTCCTCGCCCAGCGGCGTGTCGCCCCGCGGGCCGTACCAGCCGATCGCCGAGGCGCTCACCAGTACGCGCGGACGAGGATTCTGTGCCGCCAGGAAAGCCACCAGCGCCCGCGTGCCCTGGACGCGGCTGTCGAGAAAGCGCTGCTTGCGCGCCGCGGTCCAGCGGCCCTCGCCGAGATTTTCGCCGGCGAGGTTGACCACACCGTCCAGGGCCGGCCCGGCGGCCAGCTCGTCCAGATTTTCCACGCCGTGCACACCCGCCGGCAGGCGCTGCGTCACGCGCGCCCGGTCACGGCTCAGCACGCTGACGCGCCAGCCGCGGGCCAGCAGCGCCGGGCACAGCGCCTGGCCGACAAATCCGGTACCGCCGGTAAGCAGGACGTGCATGGGCGTCTCCCGTGGGGGCCCCAGTGTAGCGGGCCGCCGCCCCTTTCTGGCATGGATCCCCGCCGGACGCATGACCCGGCGCACGGGGATGACGGCAGGGGGCAAGGTGCAATAGTTGAAGTCGTCATTCCCGCGCACGCGGGAATCCATCATGCCGATCCTGCCTTCACTTCCTCAGCACCACCCGCAGTCTCCTTCCGGCATGGATCCCCGTTTGCACGGGGATGACGGCAGGGATGTATCTCTAAGAAGGTTCGTCATGCCCGCGAAAGCGGGCATCCATCTCTCTGACCTGCCTTCACTCCCTCAGCACCGCCCGCGGCCCCCTTCCGGCATGGATCCCCGCCGGACGCATGGCCCGGCGCACGGGGATGACGGGATGGGTGCAGGAGGAAACAACTGAGGTCGTCATTCCCGCGCAAGCGGGAATCCATCTCTCTGGTCCTGCCTTCACTCCCTCAGCCCCACCCGCAGCCTCTTTCCGGCATGGATCCCCGTTTGCACGGGGATGACGGCATGTTGATTGCTCCATTCCGTCGCGTGACGGCTGGATCCCCGCCGGACACATGGTCCGGCTCACGGGGATGACGGACTTGGGTGGGAATAGAAAAAGTCGTCATGCCCGCGAAAGCGGGCATCCATCTCTCCGATCCCGCCTTCACTCCCTCAGCACCACCCGCAGTCTCCTTCCGGCGTGGATCCCCGTTTGCACAGGGATGACGGGATGGGTTCAGGAGGAAACAACATGAGGTCGTCATTCCCGCGCAAGCGGGAATCCATCTCTCTGGTCCTGCATTCACTCCCTCAGCACCACCCGCAGCCTCTTTCCGGCACGGGTCCCCGCCGGACAGGTCCGGCGCACGGGGATGACAAACCTGGGTGCGAATTGGGTACGAATAGAGATGCCGTGATTGCGCCACCCAAATGCGCGACCCACAGCAAAAAGCCCGCACCGCGGGCTTTTTGCTGTGCGGCGA
>JBKHXN010000039.1:0-9773 GCA_046565985.1 Gammaproteobacteria bacterium | reverse complement strand
TCAGGCGGCCCACGTCCTTGCGCTTGGCCAGCCGGACCACCGCCGACAGACGCGACTTGGTCTTATCGATGGGTTTGAGTTCGAAAAAGGGCGGCAGCACCGGCAGGTGGGCAAAGCTCCACTTGCCGCGCTTGACGTCGAACTGCTCGGGGGCGGCGATCTCCACCAGGTGGCCGACGGCGGAGGTGACCACGTACCGCTCGTTCTCGAAATGGTCGTCGTGCTTCTCGAACTTGCCCGCCACCGGGGTGAGGGCGCGCACGATGTCTTGCGCCACGGAAGGCTTCTCGGCAATGACCAGGGTTTTGTTCATCTCTACAATCTGGGCTTCACGCGCGTGTACACGCGCACGTGGGTAGGCGCACGCACGCGCGCACCTGCATGAAACAACCTTACCAAAAATTCTGCCCGTGTCGAAAACCGCAGGTGTCCCCCCCCGCTCCCGCCCGGCATCGGCGGCCCGACGCATCCAGACCCGCCGCTCGGGCGTACACGGCCGGGGGGTCTACGCGCTGGTCGATCTGGCCGAGGGCGAAACGATCATCGAGTACGTGGGCGAGGTCATCACCTGGGACGAGGCACTGCGGCGTCACCCGCACGACCCGAAGGACCCGAACCACACCTTCTACTTCCACATCGATGAGGACCATGTCATCGATGCCAAGTTCGGGGGCAACTCCTCGCGCTGGATCAACCACAGCTGCGATCCCAACTGCGAAGCCGAGGTCGAGGACGGCCGCGTGTTCATTCGCGCACTGCGCAACATCCCCGCGGGCGATGAGCTGTTCTACGACTACGGGCTCGTGATCGACGAACCCTACACCGCCCGCCTGAAGAAGCAGTTCCCCTGCTGGTGCGGTTCGAAGAACTGCCGCGGTACCCTGCTGGCCCCCAAGAAGCGATGACCGACCTGCTCGCCCACGTCGAGAGCATCTGGCAGGCGGTGGTTCCGCAGTTGCCTGGTTTCACCGTCGAGGTGGTCCCCAGCATCGACTCGACCAACAGCGAACTGATGCGGCGCGCGCGCCAGGGCCGGCATGAGCCGGTGCTGCTGGTGGCCGAGGACCAGACGGCGGGACGTGGCCGCGTGGGCAAGGGCTGGCACAGCCGGCCTGGCCAGTCGCTGACGTTTTCGCTGGCACTGCCGCTGTCGCCGGCGGACTGGTCCGGCCTGTCACTGGCCGTGGGCGTGAGCCTGGCCGAAAGCATCGACCCGCAGGTGCGCCTGAAGTGGCCCAACGACCTGTGGTGGCAACAGCGCAAGCTGGGCGGCATCCTGGTCGAGACCGCCAGCAATGGCACCCCGGATGCCCCGCGCATGCTGGTGGTGGGCGTCGGTCTGAACGTCAACCGCCCGGACGCTGTGGCCCTGGTATCGGGGTCAGCGCCCGCCGGCACCCTGGCGCCCATGCCGCCCGCCGGCGTGGCCGAGCTGATCATGGGCATCACGGTGGGAGAACTGTTCGAACGGGTGGCAGCCCCCCTGGTACGGGACCTTCAGCTGTTCGAGGCGCGCGGCTTCGAGGCGTTCCGGGACCGGTTCGCGGTCCGCGACGCCTTGCAAGGCCTTTCCGTGGTGCTCAGCGACGGCACGCAGGGCGTGGCCAGCGGCGTGAGCCGGCAGGGCGCCTTGCAGGTGCAAACCGCGTCTGGCTGTCGGGAAGTCACCAGCGCGGAAGTGAGTGTGCGTCCATGCTGAGGTTGGTCGTTATCCTGCTGGTGCTGGCCAACGCCGGATACTTTGCCTGGACCCAGGGAATGCTGGCTCCGCTGGGCTTGTCCACCCAGGTCCAGAGCGAGTCGCACCGCCTGCAGGAACAGGTCCAGCCGGAGGCCATCCGGCTGCTCAACGCCCCCAGAACCGACACCGCTTCCCGCACGCCGCCGACGGTCCAGGCCGCCGCCCCCGTGGAAACGCCCGCACCGCAGACCGCTGCCCCGGTGGCTGCGCCCCCCGCCACCGCCTGCTGGCGCGTCGGCGGCTACATGCCGGCACAAGCCGACGCCTTGCGCCAGGCGCTTCAAGGCCAGCCTGCCCTGGCGGGCCTGTGGCAGCTGGATGAGGCGCAGACCAGCGGTCGCTGGATTGTCTACATGGGCAAGCTCAACGACGAGCTGATGGCACGCAAGAAGACCGAGCTGAGGGAAATGAACGTCGAGTTCCGTGAGATCCGAGGTGGGGCGCTGGGCCCGGCCTTGGCCCTGGGCACCTTCTCGACCGAAGCGGCCGCCCAGCAGGGTCTGGCCATCGTCACCCGCAAGGGCGTGCGCACCGCCCGCGTGGTGCAGGAACGGCCCGAGGCGACCGTGTTCGCCCTGCGCCTGCCCGCCGTCACCGACGAGCAGCGGGCAGCCGTCGAGGCGCTGGGTGAGGTGCTGGCCGGCAAGCGGCTCTCACCCTGCGAATAACGCCCCCGCAAGACCTGCCAGCCATGAAAAAGGCGCCCGAAGGCGCCTTCTTTCAGCAACGCCTGACTGACGTCACTTGGCCACGACGCGGACCATCTCCAGGCACTTGTTGGAGTAGCCCCATTCGTTGTCGTACCAGGCCACGACCTTGACGAAGGTCTTGTCCAGGGCGATGCCGGCGTCGGCGTCGAACACGCTGGTGCAGGTCTCGCCACGGAAGTCGGTGGCGACGACCTTGTCGGTGGTGTAGCCCAGCATGCCCTTGAGCGCGCCCTCGCTCTGGGCCATCATTTCGGCGCAGATCTCGTCGTAGGTGGCTTCGCTGTTCAGTTCCACCGTCAGGTCAACCACCGACACGTCGGAGGTCGGCACGCGGAAGGACATGCCGGTCAGCTTCTTGTTGAGCTCGGGGATCACCACGCCCACGGCCTTGGCGGCGCCAGTGGAAGACGGGATGATGTTTTCCAGGATGCCGCGGCCACCGCGCCAGTCCTTGTTGGAAGGGCCGTCCACGGTCTTCTGCGTGGCGGTGGCGGCGTGCACGGTGGTCATCAGGCCGCGCTTGATGCCCCACTTGTCGTGGATCACCTTGGCCAGCGGCGCCAGGCAGTTGGTGGTGCAGGACGCGTTGGAGATGATGGCCTGGCCGGCGTAGGTCTTGTGGTTGACGCCAAAGACGAACATCGGCGTGTCGTCCTTGGACGGCGCGGAGAGGATGACCTTCTTCGCGCCGGCATCCAGGTGCTTCTGCGCGCTGGCCTTGTCGAGGAAGAGGCCCGTGGATTCGATCACCACATCGGCGCCAACCTCGCCCCACTTGAGCTGGGCCGGATCACGCTCCTGGGTCAGGCGGATCTTCCGGCCATTGACCAGCAGCGCGCCGCCCTGCACCGCGATCTCGCCCTTGAAACGGCCATGCACGGAGTCGTACTGGAGCATGTAGGCGAGGTAATCCGGTTCCAGCAGATCGTTGATGGCGACGATCTCGATATCACCGCCGAAATTCTGGACCGCCGCACGCAGCACGTTGCGTCCGATGCGGCCGAAGCCATTGATACCCACTTTGACTGCCATGTTCTCGCCCTCTGGAAAAGATGAATAACCCGCGCGGCTCAGTTGCCGAGCAACGCGTCAACCCGTGATACCACATGGTCCACGGTCAAGCCGAAATGCTGCATCACCGCATTCAATGGCGCCGATTCGCCGTAGGTGTCCACGCCCATCACGTCGCCCTCGTCACCGACGAATGCACGCCAGTAGAGGGTGATGCCCGCCTCCACCGCCAGACGCTTGCGCAGGGCACGCGGCAGCACCGCTTCGCGGTAGGCGGCGTCCTGGCGCTGGAACACTTCCGCGCAGGGCATGGACACCACGCGCACGTGGCGCTGGCGCTCGGCCAGCCGCTTGGCCGCGTCCACGGCCAGTTGCACTTCCGACCCGGTGGCGATGATCAGCGCCTGCGGCGCCTGCACGGGCTCCCACAGCACGTAGCCGCCGCGCGCGGCGTCGGTCACATGCGCCTGCGGATGTACCTGCGGCGGCAGATTCTGGCGCGACAGCGCCAGCAGCGTCGGGCCGTTGCGCCGCTCCACTGCCGCCTGCCAGGCGATGGCGGTCTCGAAGGCGTCCGCCGGGCGCCAGAGCTGCACACCGGGGATCAGCCGCAGGCTCGCCACGTGTTCCACCGACTGATGCGTGGGGCCATCCTCGCCCAGGCCGATGGAGTCATGGGTGTAGACGAAGATGCTGCCGATCTTCATCAGCGCGGCCATGCGCACGGCGTTGCGCGCGTAGTCGCTGAAGGTGAGGAAGGTCCCGCCGAAGGGGATCAGCCCGCCGTGCAGGGCAATGCCGTTGAGCGCGGCGCTCATGCCGAACTCGCGTACGCCGTAGTTGACGTAATTGCCGTCCAGCGCGCCACGGCGCAGGGGACGGTGTCCCTTGAAATCGGTGCAGTTGGATTCCGACAGGTCTGCCGAGCCGCCGAACAGTTCGGGCAGCCGCGCGGCGATGGCGTCGAGCACGTTCTTGCTGCTCTTGCGCGTGGCCACCGGCTTGTCGGACCGGGCCGCCTCGGCGATCACGGCGGCGATGGTCTGCGGCCAGTCCGCCGGCAGCCGGCCCTGGCTGCGGCGCTCGAACTCGGCGGCGTCCTGCGGGTATTGCGCGGCGTAGGCCTGGAAAGCCTGCTGCCAGTCCTGCTGCAAGGCCTGACCCCTGTCGGTGGCGCGCCAGCCCGCGCGGATCTCGTCGGGGATGACGAAGGGCGCGTGCGGCCAGCCGAGCTGTTCGCGGGCCAGCCGGATCTCGGCCTCGCCCAGCGGCGCGCCGTGGCATTTTTCCTTGCCCTGCAGGTTGGGCGCGCCAAAGCCGATGATGGTCTTGCAGCAGATCAGCGTCGGCCGGTCGGTGGACGCCCGCGCGGTCTCGATGGCCTGCCGGAGCTCGCCCGGATCATGGCCGTTCACGTTGCGCACCACCTGCCAGCCGTAGGCCTCGAAGCGCGCCGGGGTATCGTCCTTGAACCAGCCTTCCACCTCGCCGTCGATGGAAATCTGGTTGTCGTCATAGAACACCACCAGCTTGTTCAGGCCCAGGGTGCCCGCCAGCGAGCAGGCCTCGTGGCTGATGCCCTCCATCAGGCAGCCGTCGCCGGTGAAGACGTAGGTGTGGTGATCGACGATGCGGTGACCGTCGCGGTTGAAGCGCTGCGCCAGCACCGCCTCGGCGATCGCCATGCCGACCGCGTTGGCCAGACCCTGGCCGAGCGGGCCGGTGGTGGTCTCCACGCCCGGGGTCATGCCCACCTCGGGGTGGCCCGGCGTCCGGGAGTGCAGCTGGCGGAAGGCCTGCAGCTGCTCCATCGGCAGGTCATAGCCGCTCAGGTGCAGCAATGCGTACAGCAGCATGGAGCCGTGGCCGTTGCTGACCACGAAGCGGTCACGGTTGACCCAGGCCGGGTCTGCCGGGTTGTGGCGCAGGTAGTCGTTCCACAGCACTTCGGCGATGTCCGCCATGCCCATCGGCATCCCGGGATGACCGGAGTTGGCCTTCTGCACGGCATCCATGGCCAGGGCACGGACGGCGTTGGCGAGTTCAAAACGACTGGGCATGGGGAGGCGCGCTGGCAAAAGGAGGCGCATTTTCCGGGTTTAGCCCGCCGGGGGCAAGAATCAGACGCCGGAACGAGCGCGCAAGCGCAGAGCCACCCACGCTGCGAGCAGTGCTCGCAAAGCGCACACCGCTGCCGTCAGCCCGGCAACACCGCCGTCCCTGGCGCAACCTCAGCGCCCTGCCCACCCCCGGCCCGGCCATCCATGGCCGGGCGCTCGGTGACGCTGCGAGCAGTGCTCGCAAAGCGCGTCACCTCGCCCACTTGATGTTGCAGCCGAGGCTGGGGTGTTGCTGGGGGTCGGGCGTCTGGCCGGCCAGCAGGGCGTCGAGAGCGGTGCGCAGCTCCGTGCCGGTCACGGGCTTGCCGTTGCCGGGGCTGGAATCGTCAAAGCGGCCGCGGTAGGCGAGCCGCAGGCCGGCATCAAAGACAAAGAAGTCCGGTGTGCAGGCGGCCTGGTAGGCGCGCGCCACGTCCTGGGTCTGGTCGTACAGATAAGGGAAGGGGTAGCCGAGCCGGCGCGCCGTATCGCGCATCGGCTCCGGGCCGTCCTCGGGATAGTGCCGCGCATCGTTGGAGGAGATGGCCGCAAAGCCCACTCCGCGGCCGGCGTAGTCGTGCGCCAGCTGCACCAGCCCGGCATTGAGATGCTGCACGTAGGGACAGTGGTTGCACAGGAACATGATCACCGTGGCCGATCCGCCACGCACCTGCTCCAGACTCAGCATCTGCCCGCTGACGGTATCGGGCAGGCGGAAGGCAGGCGCGGGCGTGCCCAGCGGCAGCATGGTGGAGGGGGTCAGCGACATGCGGGCTCCAGGGGCGGGCGGAGCCGAAAGCTTAAGGCCAGTGGCCGCCGGCCTGTACCCCCTGTTCACGGCGCCTGCGGTTCCGTACAATATCCGTTTATCCGCATAAACAGATTAAGCGTCTGCCCAGGAGCCGCCCCGATGTCCGAATACCTGTTCACTTCCGAATCCGTCTCTGAAGGTCACCCCGACAAGGTCGCCGACCAGATTTCAGACGCGGTGCTCGACGCCATCCTGCAGCAGGACAAGAAGGCGCGGGTGGCCTGCGAGACGCTGGTGAAGACCGGCGTGGCCATCGTCGCCGGCGAGATCACCACCAGCGCCTGGGTGGATCTGGAAGCGCTGGTGCGCAAGGTCATCACCGAGATCGGCTACACCTCGTCCGATGTCGGCTTCGACGGCGCCACCTGCGGCGTACTCAACCTGATCGGCAAGCAGAGCCCGGACATCGCCATGGGCGTGGACGGCACACAGAAGAAGCAGAAGGCGCCCGAGGAAATCGGTGCCGGCGACCAGGGCCTGATGTTCGGCTACGCCTGCGACGAGACCCGCGAGCTGATGCCGGCACCGATCTACTACAGCCACCGTCTGGTGGAACAGCAGGCCAAGGTGCGCAAGGCCAAGAAAGGCGGCCTGGCCTGGCTGCGGCCCGACGCCAAGTCGCAGGTCACCCTGCGCTACCGCGGCGGCGTGGCCGTGGGCGTGGACGCGGTGGTGCTCTCCACCCAGCACGATCCCAGCATCAAGCTCAAGGATCTGCGCGAGGCGGTGATGGAATCCATCATCAAGCCGGTGATCCCGGCCAAGTGGATCGGCAAGAACACCAAGTTCCACATCAACCCGACAGGCAACTTCGTCATCGGCGGACCGGTGGGCGACTGCGGCCTGACCGGGCGCAAGATCATCGTCGACAGCTACGGCGGCTGGGCGCGCCACGGTGGCGGCGCCTTTTCCGGCAAGGATCCGTCCAAGGTCGACCGCTCGGCCGCCTACGCCGCGCGCTACGTGGCCAAGAATCTGGTGGCCGCCGGCCTGGCCTCGCGCATCGAGGTGCAGGTGAGCTATGCCATCGGCGTGGCCGAGCCGACCTCGATCTTCGTCACCAGCTTCGGCACCGGCACTATCTCCGACGCCGGGCTGGAAAAGCTCGTGCGCCGGCACTTTGACCTGCGGCCGGGCGGCATCATCAAGATGCTGGACCTGGTGCATCCCATGTACCAGGCCACCGCCGCCTACGGCCACTTTGGCCGCGCCCCGAAGGACATCACGCTGGCCAACGGCGAGAAGTTCACCGCCTTCAGCTGGGAGAAAACCGACAAGGCCGAGCTGCTCAAGGCCGAGGCCCGCAAGCTCAAGTAAATCCACACACCCCGCCGAGGGGCGCTGCGACCCGGAAACGGGCCAGGCTCGGCGGGGTATCCGATGCAACGGCGCCCGTTCCAAGTTCTCAACTCATTTTTTGGAGCGATCGCATGAACGCAGTTCTCAAGACCAAGACAAGCCCCGACTACAAGGTCAAGGATATGGGCCTGGCCGAATTCGGCCGCAAGCGCATCCGCATGGCCGAGGAAGAAATGCCCGGCCTGATGAGCATCCGCAAGAAGTACGCACCGCTGGCGCCGCTCAAGGGCGTGCGGGTGACCGGCTCGCTGCACATGACCAAGGAAACGGCCGTGCTGCTGGAGACGCTCAAGGCCATCGGCGGCAACGTGCGCTGGGCCTCCTGCAACATCTTTTCCACCCAGGACGACGCCGCCGCTGCCGTGGCGGCGGCCGGCACGCCGGTGTTCGCCTGGAAGGGTGAGACGCTGGAGGAATACTGGGACTGCACGCTCGACGCCGTGACCCACACCCTGCCCGACGGCACGCTCACCGGCCCAGAACTGGTGATCGACGACGGCGGTGACGTGACGCTGCTGATCCACAAGGGCTATGAACTGGAGCAGGGCGACAAGTGGGTCAACACCCCCTCCGACAATCATGAGATCAAGGTCATCAAGGACCTGCTCAAGAAGGTCGCCAAGGAGCGTCCGGGCTTCTGGACGCGCGTGGTCAAGGACTGGCGCGGCGTGGCGGAGGAAACCACCACCGGCGTCCACCGTCTCTACCAGATGTTCGAGCAGGGCAAGCTGCTGGTGCCGGCGATCAACGTCAACGACTCGGTCACCAAGTCCAAGTTCGACAACCTCTACGGCTGCCGCGAATCACTGGCCGACGGCATCAAGCGCGCCACCGATCTGATGATCGCCGGCAAGGTCGCCTTCGTCGCCGGCTACGGCGACGTGGGCAAGGGCAGCGCGCACTCGCTGCGCGGTCTGGGCGCGCGCGTGATCGTGTCGGAAGTGGACCCGATCAACGCCCTGCAGGCGGCGATGGAGGGCTTCGAGGTCAAGACCATCGAGGATGTGCTGCCGTTTGCCGACATCTATGTCTCGGCCACCGGCAACAAGGACATCATCACCCTCGAGCACATGAAGGCGATGAAGAACAACGCGCTGGTCTGCAACATCGGCCACTTCGACAACGAGATCCAGATGGACCGCCTCAACGCCAGTGGCGCCGAGCGCGACCAGATCAAGCCGCAGGTGGACCGCTACACGTTCAAGGACACGGGCAAGAGCATCTACATCCTCGCGGAAGGCCGCCTGATCAACCTCGGCTGCGCGCACGGCCACCCGGCCTTTGTCATGAGCAACAGCTTCTCCAACCAGACGCTGGCGGCGATTGACCTGTGGAAGAACAAGGACGTGTACGAGAAAGCCGTGTACCGCCTGCCCAAGAAGCTGGACGAGGAAGTGGCCGCGCTGCACCTGGAGCAGATCGGCGTCAAGCTCACCACCCTGACGCCCGCACAGGCCGAGTACCTGGGCGTGCCGGTGGAAGGCCCGTACAAGCCCGAGCATTACCGGTACTGAACGGCCGGGAACCGGGAATGGGGAATCGGGAATCGTTACAGCGGCCGCACGAGAAACTCGAAGTCTGGCGCGATGCCATGGACTTCGTGGAAGCGGCGTATCGGTTTTCAGCCTCATTCCCGGGCGACGAGCGGTACGGACTGACGGCGCAACTGCGGCGGGCTGCCGTCAGCATTCCGTCAAACATCGCCGAGGGCGCGGCACGGCGCTCGCGGCGTGATTACCTGAAGTTCCTCTCCATCGCGCGCGCTTCGCTCGCCGAAGCCGACACGCAGATCAAGATCGCCGGGCGGCTCGGGTTCACGAAGGAGCCCGCTGAGCTACGCGAGCTGATCGATCGCCTCTTCGCCAAGCTGACCGCGTTGCTGGCGAAGCTGGACGAGGCCGAACGGAGTGCGTCGTGACGATTCCCGATTCCCGATTCCCGATTCCCGGTTCGCCACACTGGAATATTGCGCCCGGCGCCGATGAGGCCACGGCGAACACCATCATCGAACTGCTGAAGGACTACAACCAGCAGTTCATCGG
>JBKHXN010000038.1:0-5196 GCA_046565985.1 Gammaproteobacteria bacterium | reverse complement strand
GTGCTCGGTGTGCGGGGTCTGGCTCACGTAGGCCTGTTTGACGAGCAGGCCGGCGGCGGGCAGGTGGGCGCGCAGCAGCCAGATCAGGCCCAGGCCGGCGCTGATGAGCGCCAGGTGCAGCACCCAGCGGTAGGGCCGCGTGCCCAGGATCAGGCGCGGGCAGCTCAGCAGCAGCAGGGCGCCGGTGAGCCACAGGGCCACGGGCAGGGCCTGTTCCAGCGGCAGGTGCAGGACGATGGGCAGCACCACCCAGCCGGAGACGAACGTGCAGCAGGCATGAAACGCCACGGCGCCGGCGGCGCTGCTGGTCATGCGCCAGTACAGCGGGTCCACGGTGGAGGCCAGCGCGGCTGCCATCACCAGTGCGGCAAAGATGAGCTGCCCCGGGTCGGGGTTGAGCGCGCCCAGCACGAAGGCCAGGGCGAAGAACAGCAGCTCCTGCTGCACCGCTTGGGTGACCCAGCGGGTGAGCTGGGGGGAAAGGCGCCCACCCGAGAGGCGCGAAAGGCCCTGGCCCAGGAGGTTTTCCGCCAGCAGCCAGAACCAGCCGGCCAGCGCCAGCGCGGCCACCCAGCGGGCGGTGGCCTCGCCGCGGCTCACCAGCACAAAGCCCAGCCAGCCGGCGGCAAAGCTGGCCAGCGGCAGCAGCCAGGGGTGGCGCCGCAGCCACGCCAGGCTGGCGTGCAGCAGGCGGGTCCAGGCGCCCAAGCGGATTACCAGTACTCGCCCTTGAAGAGGTTGGCGAAGACCACCTGCTGAAACGTGGGCTTCTGCTTGTCGCCCTCGGCGCCCTTGGCGGCAGAGGAAGACGGGAACAGGTTGAAGCCCTTGTTGAGGATGTAGTCGTTGACCTTGGGCCACATGGCGTAGCTGATGGCGGCGGCGGTGCCCAGCGGGGTGGCCACGCTCTTGGGCTTTTCCAGCATGGCCTTGAGCACCACGTCGGCGGCGTGGTCGGGGCTCCAGGTGGGCACGTAGTCGTACATCTTGGTGGGCGCGATCATGGGCGTGCGCACCAGCGGCATGTAGATGGCGGTGATCTCGATGTTGCGGTGCTTCACCTCGGCCGAGAGGCAGCGGCTGAAGGCGTCCAGCGCCGATTTGCTGGCCACGTAGGCGGAGAAGCGCGCGGCGTTGGCGAGCACGCCGATGGAGCTGATGTTGATGATGTGCCCGCTGCGGCGCTGCGCCATGGACGGCAGCAGGTTGAGGATCATGCGCACCGCGCCAAAGTAGTTGAGCTGCATGGTGCGCTCAAAGTCGTGGAAGCGGTCCAGGCTCTCGAACACCGCACGGCGGATGGAGCGGCCGGCGTTGTTGATGAGATAGTCCACGTGGCCAAAGTCCTTGAGCACGGCCTGCGCGCAGCGGTCAATGGCGTTCATGTCGTTGAGGTCACAGGGGTAGACGTGGGCCTCGCCCCCGGCCTTGTGGATGATGTACTGGGTCTGTTCCAGTTTCTCGCGCGTGCGCGCCACGAGGATGACCTTGGCGCCGGCGGCGCCGAGCTTCTTGGCCACGTTGAAGCCGATGCCGGAAGACGCGCCGGTGACAATCACCACCTTGCCGGAGAGTTTCTGCAGCGCCTTCTTGGGCAGCTTCACGTCCAGGTCCAGCAGCAGTTCCCAGTAGGCCCAGAGCTTGTCGGCGTAGTCGGCAATGTCCGGGCAGCTCACGCCGCTGCCCTTGAGCGCCTTGCGGGCTTCCTTATCGTCAAACACCGCCTGGTTGTTGACGTAGCCCAACACCGAGAGCGGCGCGCCAATGGTGTCGGCAATCTTGCGCTCCACGCTGCGCGGCATGCGCCGCGTGAGCTCGCCGGTGAGCTGGCGCAGCGGCGCAGGCAGGGCGGGCAGCTCAAACTTGCGGGCAAATTCCGGCCCGTGCGCGGCGTTGAGCAGGATCTGCAGCAGCTCGCCCACGGTGGGCGAGTTGGACTGGATGAGGTGGAAGCACTGCCCGTCCAGCCCCGGCTTGTGGGCCAGCACGTTGAGCGCCTTGGCCACGTAGTCCACCGGCGCCAGCGGCACCTTGCCGCCCTCGATACCCAGCAGCGGGAGCCACTTGGGCACGGCAAAGCTGATCTTCTGGATGGTCTTGAAGAAGTAGTAGGGCCCGTCGATCTTGTCCATCTCGCCGGTTTCGGAGTGCCCGACGACCGCGCCCGGACGGTAGATGCGGAACGGCACCCGGCATTCCTCGCGGACGATGGCCTCGCTCTGGAACTTGGTGCGGAAGTACGGGTGGTGGGTGGGCTGGCCCTCGTCGAACATCTTCTCGGTGAAGCGGCCCACGAATTCGCCGCCCGCCACCGCCACGCTGGAGACGTGGTGCAGGCGCACGTCGCCGCCCAGGTCATTGGCAAAGTTGACGACGTTGCGGGTGCCTTCGTTGTTGATGCGGTCGCCGGTGGCGTCGTCCATGTTCATGTCATAGACGGCAGCCAGATGGAAGACGTGGTCCACCTTGCCGGACAGCTTCTTCATCTGCGGCGCGGTGACCAGGCCGGGGGTGGTGATGTCACCCTTGACCATGACCAGCTTGCCCGGCAGCGCGGCAAAGCGCTGCGCCAGGGCGTTGAATTTGTCTTCGGAGCCTTCGCGGATCAGCGCGTGCACCACCGCATCCTCGCGCTGCAGCAGTTCGCCCAGCAGAAACTTGCCGATGAAGCCGGTGGCGCCAGTCACGAAGTAATTCATTTTTGTGCCCTCAGAAGATTTTTCTGGTCTTGAATCTTACGGAAATCGGCCCGGCGAAAAAGTTCAGGGCCCCGCAGGGCCCTGAATGTACACAGTCCTGCGCCGGATGGCCCTATTTTCCGTCACGGCCCTTGAAGGTTTCCATGGTCTTGTACACCCCAAAGACGTGGGTGGCCATCCAGTCAAAGACGCGCACCGGCAGCAGGCCCTTGAGCGCGTTGGACAGGTACACCGTCCACGGCAGGATCAGGCGCGGGGTGCCCTTCTTCATGGCGGCCCAGACCTTGGTGGTGACGTACTCGGGGGTGAGGATGGGGGTGAAGAGCATGGACTTGGCGCCCTCGAACATGCCGGTGGCGATGTAGGTGGGGTTTACCGTGGTGACTTTCACGTGGTCGTACCCGGCCTGCTCCAGCTCGATGCGCACCGAATCGCTCCAGCCGGTGCAGCTCCACTTGCTGGCGCAGTACACGCTCATGCGCGGGTTGGAGACCAGCCCGGCAGCGGAGGCGATGTTGACCACGCGCTGCTCCTGGCCCTTGTTCTCGATCATGGCCGGCAGGAATTCCCGCGCGATGTACATGGGCGCCAGGGCGTTGATGCTCATGGTGAACCAGGTGTCCTTGACGTGGTCGTGCTCCCAGAAGAACTTGCCGCGCACCACGCCGGCGTTGTTGAAGAGGATGTCCGGGTTGCCCAGCTCGCGCTTGACGCGCGCGGCGGCCTCCACGATGGCCTCCATCTTCGACACATCCACCACAAAGCTGTGCACCTTGCCGCCCTGGGCGCTGAGTTCCGCCACGGTCTTTTCCAGCTCGGGGGCGTTGATGTCCCAGAGGATGACGGCAGAGGCGCCTTCCTTCACTGCCAGCTGTGCGTAGATCTTGCCCATGCCCATGGCAGCGCCGGTGATCAGAACCTTCTTGCCCGCCACGCTGTGTATTGGTGTGCCCATCTTCAACTCCCGGTTGTCAGTAATCGCCTTCGCGGTGTCGCGTGGCTTCTTCGAGTTCGCGCTGCTGCTGCAGGCGTATGTCACGGTCCTTGTCGCTCTGCCAGATCACGTCGGGGAACAGCAGCACGCGCAGCAGGCCGATCAGCATCCACATGTAACTCACGGAAAACACGATACCGCAGAACATGGAAACCCACTCGAACTCCACCGCCACGTATTTGATGCCCCACCAGCTGAGGATGTCGGTGAGCGAGGCCGCGAGCCCCGCAGGGAACACCCACTGGTACAGCCGTAGCTGGTTGAAATGCAGCGAGAACGGAATGCCGACGATGAAGAAGCTGGTGGTGAAGCCGAACAGGTGCGCGTGGGTGAAGGCGATCAGCTTGCCCAGGCTCATCTGGGCAAAGTAGGCCTCGGCGCTGCCGTACACGCCGAGCATGTACCAGATCTCCGAGGCGCCAAAACAGAAGGCAATGCCGAACATCACCACCGCCATGGCAATGCCGCGCTTGGCGGCCGGCGGCAGGTCGCGCAGGTTGAGATCCAGCCCGTGTTCGCTGAACGGCACCAGCCACCAGATCACCGCCAGCAGGCCGAAGAAGAACAGCAGCAGCGCCAGCGGCCCGCCGATGCGCAGCCACAGCGGCTTGGGCGGCGGCAGTTCGACGATGGCCGCGGCCTGTACCGGCTCGTCACTGAAGAAATCAAAGTCCTCGACCGGTTCCGCTACGGCCTGCTGCTCGGCCACTGCGCGGTCCTGGGCGGCGGCCTCCTGCGCGGCGGCGCGCGCCACCAGCAGCACGCCGATGAAGAAGGCGAGCAGCAGGCATTCCAGCAGGCGGGACTTGAAGAAGCGGGCGCTAGGCATTCTTGAGCCGTACATAGATCAGCGTGCCGGCGTTCTTCACGGCGCGGGTGATGGCAGCGTCCAGGCCTTCGCCTTCGGCGCTGGGGAGCTGGTCCAGCGCCAGGCCCTTGAAGCGGGCATAGACGGGGCTGGCGGCCGCGGCGGCGGGCAGACCGGCGGCCTTGAGCGGCGCCACCGAGAGCACCCTGAGCTGGCGGTCGGTCACCAGCAGCTGGAAGAAATCCTGGCCCTGATGGCGGACCGGGAAGATCAGCGCGGTCCCCACCGGGCGCTGGTTTTCCAGCGGGATGTAGAGGGTGTTCTCGTCCTCGGCGCCCAGCGTGGCGCCGAGCGCGCGCGCGCGGGCGATGTCGGCCGGGGTGAGGAGGACGTCGCGCGGCAGATAGCTGCGGATGCCGGGGAAGGCCGCCTGCACCTCGCGCGGGATCAGGCTGGCGGTGTCCAGCCAGTCGCCCTTCTTCTGCGGGGTAGAGGCCTTGCTGCCGGGGTTGGCCTGGGCACGGGCTTCGTCGGCGTTGCTGAAGCCGTCACCGTCGGCGTCGAGCTTGGCGATCTGCGCCCAGGCGGCGCGGTTCATGCCGGCGTCCTTGAACTGCTGGCCGTAGGCATTCACCGGCGTGCCGCCGCCGTCCTTGTGGCAGGCGTTGCAGGAGGGCGTGTAGCCGAATTCCTGC
>JBKHXN010000037.1:0-10577 GCA_046565985.1 Gammaproteobacteria bacterium | reverse complement strand
CGGCGGGTTTCGGCGTAGCTCAGGTACAGCTGCTCGCGGGCGCGGGTGATGCCCACGTAGCACAGGCGCCGCTCCTCCTCCAGATTGCCCTCGTCCACGCTGCGCTGGTGCGGGAACAGCCCGTTCTCCAGGCCCACCAGGAACACTACGGGGAATTCCAGGCCCTTGGCGGCGTGCAGGGTCATCAGCTGCACGCAGTCCTCCCCGGGGCCGGACTGCGATTCGCCCGCCTCCAGCGAGGCGTGGGTGAGAAACGCCGTGAGCGGCTCGATGCCGGTGTCATCCTCCGGCTGGGCCTCGAAGCCGCGCGCGGCGCTGATCAGCTCGTCCAGGTTTTCCAGCCGCGCCTCGGCCTGCTCGCCCTTTTCCTTCTGGTAGTGCGCGCGCAGGCCGGAGCGCTCGATCACCGTCTCGGCCATGCGCGACAGCGGCTGGCCCTGCGTCTCGGCGGCCAGGGATTCGACCAGCTCCACGAATCCCTTGAGCGCGCCGCTGGTCCGGCCCAGCGCCGCCGAGCCGCTGCACGCGGCCTGCCACAGCGAGCAGTTGAGTGCGCGCGCCGCGCCACGCAGCTTGTCCAGGCTGGTGGCGCCCACGCCGCGGCTGGGCGTGGCCAGTGCCCGCTCGAAGCTGGTGTCGTCCTCGCGGTTGTGCAGCAGGCGCAGCCAGGACAATGCGTCCTTGACCTCCATGCGCTCGAAGAAGCGCAGGCCACCGTAGATGCGGTAGGGCAGGCGGGCGCGGATCAGGGTTTCTTCCAGTACCCGCGACTGCGCGCTCATGCGGTAGAGAATGGCCATGTCGCTGGCGCGCGCGCGGCCGTCCAGGTGCTCGCGGATGCGGCCGACGACGAACTCCGCCTCGTCGTACTCGTTGAACGCGGCGTAGAGCTGGATCGGCTCGCCGTCCTGGCCGTCGGTCCACAGCTCCTTGCCCAGGCGCCCGTTGTTGCGGGCGATCAGGCCGTTGGCGGCCTTGAGGATGGTGCCGGTGGAGCGGTAGTTCTGTTCCAGGCGCAGGACCTCGGTGCCGGGAAAGTCCTGATCCATGCGCAGCATGTTGTCCACGCGCGCGCCGCGCCAGGAATAGATGGACTGGTCGTCATCCCCCACCGCGAACAGCTTGCCCTGTTCGCCCGCCAGCACGCGCAGCCAGTTGTACTGCAGGCTGTTGGTGTCCTGGAATTCATCCACCAGCAGATGACGGAAGCGCCGGCGGTAATGCTCGCGGATCTCGGGCACGTCGCGGCACAGCTCGAAGGCGCGCAGCAGCAGCTCGGCAAAATCCACCAGGCCGTTCTGCTCGCACTGGCGCTGGTAGGCGGTATAGACCCGCGCAAACTGGGTCTGGGTGTAATCGCCGTGCTCGGGCAGGTGCTCCGGGCGCACGCCCTCTTCCTTGCGGCCGTTGATCCAGGCCGTGACGGCCTTCGGCGGCCACTGGTCGTCGGGCATCTCCAGGTTCCGGAGCACGCGCTTGACCAGCCGCTGCTGGTCGTCGCTGTCGAGGATCTGGAAGTTCTGCGGCAGCTTCGCCTCCTTGTAGTGCAGACGCAGCATGCGGTGGGCGATGCCGTGGAAGGTCCCCACCCACATCATCCGTACCGGCACCTGCAGCAGCTGCTCGATGCGCCCGCGCATCTCGTTGGCCGCCTTGTTGGTGAAGGTGACGGCGAGCACCGATTGCGGTGAGACGTTCTCCACCGCCACCAGCCAGGCGATGCGGTGCACCAGCACCCGGGTCTTGCCCGAGCCCGCGCCGGCGAGGACCAGCCGGTGCTGCGGCGGTGCGGTCACAGCGGCGCGCTGGGCGGGGTTGAGGGCGGCGACGAGTTCGGAGAACTCGGGGTGGAGGCTGGTCATTCGCAAATTGTATCGGTCGCGGCGCACAATGCCCCACAAAATCATTGGGGGAGCCGAGTCAATGAATGCCAAAACCGTCCTGATCACTGGCGCCAGCACCGGAATCGGCCAGGCGACCGCCGAACTTTTCTTTGCGCGGGGCTGGAACGTGGTGGCCACCATGCGCACGCCGCGCAGCGAGCGCACCGATCCGCGCTGGATGGTGGCCCGGCTGGACGTCACTGACGCCGCCAGCATCACCCAGGCCCTGCGCGAGGCCACGACCCGCTTCGGCCGTATTGACGTGCTGGTGAACAACGCCGGCTATGGGCTCAACGGGACCTTCGAGTCCATGAGCGAGGCGCAGATCCAGCGCCAGTTCGAGACCAACGTCTTTGGCCTGATGCGCGTGGCACGCAGCGTGCTGCCGCAGTTCCGCGCCCAGCGCGACGGCGTGCTGATCAACGTGGCCAGCATGGGCGGACGGCTGACCTTTCCGTTCTACAGCATCTACCACGCCACCAAGTGGGCGGTGGACGGTTTCTCCGAATCGCTGGCCTTCGAGCTGGAGCCGCTGGGCATCCGCGTCAAGATCATCGAGCCCGGCGCGATCCGCACCGATTTCTACGACCGCTCGCAGGAATTCGTGCACGACCCGGCGCTGAGCGACTACACCCCGCTGGTGGAAAAAGGCATGCGCCGCATGACCAAGGCCGGCCAGCGCGGCGCACCGGCCGCGAAGGTGGCCCAGGCCATCTGGCAGGCCGCCACCGACGGCAGCCTGCGCCTGCGCTATGTGGTGGGCAGTGACGCCAAGGGCCTGCTCGCGCTGCGGGCGCTGGTCTCCAACCGGGTGTACATGGGCGTGGTCAAGAGCCAGCTGCTGAAGTAGGCCAGCCCAGCCGTGCGCTGCGAAGCGCCTGGGCCGCGGAGCAGCCCGCGATGAGCAGCGCCTACTTCGCCACTGAACTCGACCGGCGCACCCGCAGGTTGATCATCTCCACGGCCGCCGAGAAGGACATTCAGAAGTGCGGTGCGAAGCGCCTGGGCCGCGGAGCAGCCCGCGATGAGCAGCGCCTACTTCGCCACTGAACTCGACCGGCGCACCCGCAGGTTGATCATCTCCACGGCCGCCGAGAAGAACATGGCGAAGTAGATATACCCCTTGGGCACATGCAGATCCAGGCCCTCGCCGACCAGCGCCACGCCGATCAGGATCAGGAAGGACAGCGCCAGGATCTTGATCGTGGGGTGGGCCTCCACGAAGCGCGAGACCGCCCCGGCGAACAGGATCATCACCGCGATGGCGATGAGGATGGCGGCGATCATCACGCCCAGGCGGTCGGTCATGCCCACGGCGGTGATGACCGAATCCAGCGAGAACACGATGTCGAGGATCATGATCTGCACGATCACCGAGACAAAGCCGGCCGCCACGCGCGTGCTGGCCACCGCTTCCTGCGTGCGCGGGCCGGATTCCTCCATGTGGTGGTGGATCTCCAGCGTGCTCTTGGCCAGCAGGAACAGGCCGCCGCCGATCAGCACGATGTCACGACCCGAAATCTCTTCCCCCAGCACACTGAACAGCGGCGCGGTGAGCTGCACGATCCAGGCCAGCGAAAACAGCAGGGCGATGCGTGTCAGCGCCGCCCCGGCGAGACCGATGCTGCGCGCCCGTGCCCGCTGCTCCGGCGGCAGCTTGTTGGCCATGATGCTGAGAAAGATCAGATTGTCGATGCCGAGCACCACTTCGAGCGCGGTCAGCGTCAGCAGGGCCAGCCAGAGTTCGGGTTCCAGGAGTGCGTGCATGGGGATTCGTGGACGGGACGGGTGCGCGCATCATACCCAGCGCCGCCGCGATTGCCGTACGGCGGCGCCCAGGTATCTGAATGCCCAAACGTTTTTGTCATCCAAGTGTCTTGGCACGGTCATGTTCCGGTTACGCCCCGGTACCAGACTGTCGCCGGGCAATAGGGAGCGGGCCGATGCGGATCGCGTACGGGGTGATGGGCTACGGGCGCGGCCACGCCATGCGCACGCTGAGCGTGCTGCCGGCGCTGGCGGCTGAACACGAAATCACCGTCTTTGCCGGCGGCGACGCCTACGAGGTGTTGGCGCCGCTGTACCCCACGGTGCGTATCCCCACCCTGGGCTACCGCTACAACGACCGTGGCGGACATTCGCTGCTGCGCACCTTCAGCCAGAATCTGGTGCCGATGGCCGATCTGTATCTGGGTGGCGGCGGTCGTGAGCGGGTCGCGCGTGAATTCCGTGAACGCGGCATCCAGCTGGTGATTTCCGATTCCGAGGCCTGGACGCACCGCGCCGCGCAGCAGCTGGGGCTGCCACGCATCAGTTTCGACCATGTCGGCATCATCGCCTACTGCAAGCCCCACTTCCCGCCGGACCTGTGGCTGGCCGGCCTGCGCGACGGCCTGGGCTACCGCAGCCTGATGGGCGTGCCGGAGCGCATCCTCATCTCCAGCTTCTACCCGGCCGAGGGCGCCTACCCCGGCGTGCGCGTGGTGGGGCCCATGCTGCGCGACGAGGTCCGCCAGCTCAGGCCGCAGGACGGTGACTTCCTGCTGTGCTACTTCAACAAGGGTGAGCACCAGTACCGCCCGCACGTGGACCGTGCGCTGCGTCTGCTCGACTGCCCCGTGGTGATCTACGGCACGCCGCACCGCGGGCGGGTGGAAAACCTCGACTTCCGTGCCCCCGGCAACCAGTCCTTCGTGGAGGATCTGGCGCGCTGCCGCGGCGTGCTCTCCACCGCCGGCAACCAGCTGATCGGCGAGGCCATTCACTTCGGCAAGCCGTTCCTGGCGGTGCCGGAACAGGCCTTCGAGCAGCGTCTCAACGCCTGCATGATCGAACGCATGGGCGTGGGCATGCAGGCCGATCTGAACCGCCTCACTCCTTCGGATATCGACCGCTTCATGGGCCAGCACGACAGCTACCGCTCCCACATGCGCGCCCACGCCGGCGACGGCCGCGCCGAGGCCATCGAGGCCCTGCAGCGCTACATCGGCGAACTCGCGCCGCGGCGCATGGCGCGGCGTACGCCGCAGGCCCCCGGTGCGCGCTTCAAGCCCGGGACGGCGGCGCTCCTGCCCTGAGCGGGCACGCCCTCACCAGGCGCGCCCTGCTCTCAGGATGCGGGCGCCAGCCAGTTCTCCAGCAGCTGCCACATCAGCCGGTTGCTGGCGGCGAACGGCGCCGATGCGGCATGCAGCCGGGTAGCCGGCTGCACCCAGGGCCCGGCGTCCGGGCTCTGGTGTGCCAGCCAGGTGCGCACATCGTCGGCCGTGACCTCCAGGTGGAACTGGATGCCGATGACCCGCCGCCCCAGGGCAAACGCCTGATGCGCGCAGGCGGCGCTGTGCATCAGTGGCACGCAGTCGGGCGGCATGGCAAAGGTGTCGCCGTGCCAGTGGAAGGCCACAAAGCGGGAAGGAAACCCGACAAACGCCGGGCTGCGCTGGCCGGCGGCACTCAGCTGCACGTCGAACCAGCCGATCTCCTCCACGCCGCTGGGGCGCACCTCGGCGCCCAGTGCACGCGCGATCAGCTGGCTGCCCAGGCAGATGCCCAGCACCGGCCTGCTGGCGGCGATGGCCTGCTCAACCAGCGCTTTCTCGGCCACCAGCCAGGGGTGCTCGGCATGCTGGTCCACGTTCATCGGGCCGCCCATGAGGATCAGCGCGTCGAAATCCGGCAGCGCCGGCAGTGGCTCGCCCGCATACAGGCGCGTACCGCGCACCTCGTGACCCCGCGCCGCCAGCCAGGGCGCAATGCAGCCCAGGTCCTCGAAATCCGCATGCTGCAGCCAGTGCACTCGCATCTTCACGGCCTCCCGGAGAGCCCCCTGAACGCCGGGCAGTCTAAGCGCAAATGTGCGCATGTTGGCGGGCGGCCAGCAGGGCCTCTGCTAGGCTTTGGTCATGACCGCCTCTCTGCTGTCCGCCGTGGGCCTGAGCGCCATGGCCGCCATTGCGGCCGATTCGGGCATCGCGCGCCACCGCGCGTTCTATCTGTTCAAGCCGCTGACCACGCTGCTGGTGCTGTGGCTGTGCGCGCTGGCGCCGCCCGGCGACTACCGCCTGCTGCTGTTGCTGGCGCTGGTCTGGGCGCTGCTGGGGGACGTGCTGCTGATGCTGCGTGGCGAGCGCATGTTTGCCGCCGGGGCGGGGAGTTTTCTGGTGGCGCATCTGTTGTTCGTGGTCGCCTTCGTGCTGGCGGTGGCACCCGATGCCAGCGGGGTGCGCGTGCTGCAGGCGCCGGCCTGGGCCTTGCTGCCACTGCTGTATGGCCTGCTGTTTTTCGGCCTGCTGCTGTGGCGCACGCGCGGGCGCCACGCGGGGCTGATCGGCGGCTACGGGCTGGCGCTGGTGGCGATGGCGGTGGCCGCCTGCCTGCACGCCCATACCCTGGACCGCCCGTCCGCCTGGCTGGCGCTGGGCGGTGCGGCGCTGTTCATGCTCAGTGATTCGGCGCTGGCGCTGCGCCAGTTCGTGCGGCCCTACCGCGGCGCCCAGGCGCTGATCCTGTCCACCTACTGGGCGGGCATCAGCCTGATCGCGCTATCCGCCCATTGAGCGGACCCAGAGCGTGGCCAGGGCCTCGAGCCCGGCCTGGTCATCGGCATCGAAGCGGCCGTGGTGCGGGCTGTCCAGGTCGAGCACGCCCAGCAGTTCATCGCCCCGCAGCAGCGGGATGACGATCTCGGCGCGGGACGCCGCATCGCAGGCGATATGGCCGGGGAAGGCGTGCACGTCCGCCACCACCTGGGTGCGCCGCGTGGCCGCCGCAGTGCCGCAGACCCCCCGGTCCAGGGCAATACGCACGCAGGCTGGCTTGCCCTGGAAGGGGCCCAGCACCAGCTCGGTGCCGTCAAACAGATAGAAGCCGGCCCAGTTCAGATCCGGCAGGCCGTGCCACAACAGGCTGCTGAGGTTGGCGGCATTGGCGATGCGGTCGCGCTCGCCCGCCAGCAGGGCGGAGGCCTGCTGCTGCAACTCTGCGTAGAGGGCGGGCTTGTCGGTACCGGCGGGTACTTTGAGCGTGAACATGGCGGTTCCCGGAAAACGGCCGGGGAGTATAGCTGGGGGAATCTCCGGCTGAACAAGTCGTCAGGAGCTTGCTACCCTTGCCCCATTCCAAAACCAGAGGAAGACCATGAAACAGCTTTTTATGGGCGCACTGGCTGCGCTGCTGATCGCCGGCTGCGGCAAGAAGACCGAGGCCCCGCCGCTGGGCTCGGGCATGATGCTGGAGCACTTCGATACCAGCGTGCGCGCGCCCGATGACCTGTTCCGTCACGTCAACGGCACCTGGCTGAAGAACACCGAGATCCCCGCCGACAAGTCCAACTACGGCTCCTTCACCAAGCTCGACGACGATGCCCAGGTGCAGCTGCGCGCCATCATCGAAGAGGCGGCGGCGTCCAAGGCCAACAAGCCGGGCTCCAACGAGCAGAAGATCGGCGACTACTACGCCAGCTTCATGGACGAGGCGCGCCTGGAAAAGCTCGGCATCGAGCCGATCCGCGCCGAACTGGCGCGCATAGACGCGCTGGAATCCCGCGACGGCCTGCCGGATCTGCTCGCCCATCTGGGCCGGATCGGCGCGCGCCAGCCGTTTGGCGCCTACATCACCCAGGACGGCAAGAACTCCACCGAGTACGCGGTGTATTTCTACCAGTTTGCCCAGCTCGGCATGCCCGACCGCGACTACTACCTCTCCGCCGACGACAAGTTCGTCAAGCTGCGCGAGGCGTACGCCGGGCACGTCCAGCGCCTCCTCGCCCTGGCTGGCGATGAGAAGGGCGCGGCCCAGGCGCCGGCAGTGCTGGCACTGGAAACACGCATCGCCCAGAAGCACTGGACGCGGGTGGAATCGCGTGATCGCGACAAGACCTATAACAAGGTGCCGGTCGCCGAGCTCAACGCGCTCACGCCCGGGTTTGACTGGGCGCGCATGCTCAGCGAGGGCGGCATCAAGGTCGACAGCGTGATCGTCATGCAGCCCTCCGCGTTCACCGGCTTTGCCGGCGAACTCGCCGCCGCGCCGCTGGAGACGGTCAAGGCCTACCTGAAGTTTGGTCTGGTCTCGAGCTTTGCGCCGTATCTCTCAGCCCCGTTCGTGGACGAGAACTTCGCCTTCTACAGCACCACCCTGCGCGGCGTGCCGGAAAACCAGCCGCGCTGGAAGCGTGGCGTGCGCGCCACCGAGGACGCGCTGGGTGAGGTGCTGGGCCAGATCTATGTGGCCCGCCACTTCCCGCCCGAGGCCAAGGCGCGCATGGAAGTGCTGGTCAAGAACCTGATGAAGGCCTACGAGAACAGCATCAAGGAACTCGACTGGATGGGCGAGGAAACCAAGCGCAAGGCGCTGGAGAAGCTCTCCAAGTTCGTCCCCAAGATCGGCTATCCCAACAAGTGGAAGGATTATTCCGGGCTGGAAGTGAAGGCCGATGACCTGGTGGGCAACGTGATCCGCGCCAACCGGCTCGAATACGCCCGCGAGATCGCCAAGCTCGGCGCGCCGGTGGACCGCGAGGAATGGTTCATGACGCCGCAGACGGTCAACGCCTACTACAACCCGGGCATGAACGAGATCGTCTTCCCCGCCGCCATCCTGCAGCCGCCGTTCTTCGACCTCAATGCCGAGGACGCGGTCAACTACGGTGGCATCGGCGCGGTGATCGGTCACGAGATCGGCCACGGCTTCGACGACCAGGGCTCCAAGTACGACGGCGACGGCAACCTCAAGTCCTGGTGGACCGACGCCGACCGCAAGGCTTTCGAGGAGCGCACCCGCGCGCTGATCGAGCAGTACAACGGCTACTGCCCGCTGGAGGGCCACTGCGTCAACGGCGCGCTGACCATCGGCGAGAACATTGGTGACCTCGGTGGCCTGTCCATCGCCTACAAGGCTTATCAGCTGGCGCTGGACGGCAAGCCCGCGCCGGTGCTCGACGGCCTGAGCGGCGACCAGCGCTTCTTCATCGGCTGGGCCCAGGTGTGGGCGCGCAAGTACCGCGAGGAGGAACTGCTCAACCGCCTCAAGACCGATCCCCACTCGCCCAGCGAATATCGCGCCAACGGCACGGTGGTGAACGTGCCGGAGTTCTACCAGGCGTTCGACGTCAAGGAAACCGACGCGCTCTATCTTCCGCCCGAGAAGCGCGTGAAGATCTGGTAAGCGGATCGCGGCACCCCAAGGCCGGCAGCGATGCCGGCCTTTTTTGTGCGCTCAGTCCAGCAGTGGCGCGGGGCTGCGCGGCTGCCAGCCGAACTCGCTCAGGCGCACGCGGCCGTTGCGCAGCGGCACGCCCTCGGCGATCAGCCGCTGGCGCTGCTCCGCATGCATGAGGCTGGACTTCGGGATGGAGATCAGACCCTGGGCGTTGATGACGCGGTGCCAGGGCAGCCGCTGGCTGTCCATGCACTCCGAGAGCACGCGCCCCACCAGCCGCGCGCGGCCGGGCAGCCCGGCCTCCCAGGCCACCTGGCCATAGCTCGCCACCTTGCCGGGCGGGATGCGCGCCACCACTTCCAGCACCCGCCGGCGCGCCTCCTCGGGGGAGTACGGCAGCTTGGGGGCGCGTGCCATGCGGCTTACATGAAGCGGCCGCCGACGATGCGGCCGTCCGCGTCCAGCTCGGCAAAGTAGCGGCTGTTGTTCAGGCGCATCTCCTTGGTGGTGATGTCGCCGGGCATCACCAGCTGTACGTCCGGGTAGCGCGCGCGGAACTGGGCCGGCGTGGGCCGGGTGGCGATGAAGCGCTCGAAAGCGGGCAGATCCTGCACATGGCCGGGCACGGGGGCGGTCTCCTGGGCGGGCGCGCCGTGCACGCAGGCGTTCAGGCCGGCCAGCAGCACGGTGGCGAGCAGACCGGCGAGCAGCGGGCGTGAACGGTTCATGGCGGGTCTCCGGCGGGCGGGGTGGCGGGGAACAGGGTATACGGCCGCCCTAGCGCCAGGGTCTGCACCTGCAGATGCGTGTGGCGGCTGGCCATGTCGGCAAAGAAGCGGTCCAGGTGCAGGCCCAGCGGCGCGGGGCGCAGCGGCTCATCCAGCCCGCGGGTGAAGTCGTCCCAGTGGGTGGGGATCACACGCCGCGCGCCCACGGCGTGCACCACCGCGTCCAGATACGGCCCCAGCTCCGGGCGCAGGGCAATGCCCAGGAACACCAGATCGGCCTCCAGGCCGCGCAGCGCGCCGGGCCGGTAGCCGGCACTGCCGTGGTGCAGCAGCGCGCCGCGCGGATGGGCGATGTGAATCGAATAGCTGCCGCCCAGGCGGTAGTCCAGATAGCGCGCCGGCGGGCGCAGTGGCTCGCTGATCTCGCCCAGTGGCCGGCCACCGGTGGCGCCGGCGTGCGGGCTCTCGATGAAGGTGATGGTGAAGGGCGGCAGGGCGATCGGCGCGCCGGGCGTGACCACCTGCAGCTGCGCTTCGGCCAGCCCGGCGCCACGGCCGATGTTGGCGGTGCTCGCCGAGCCGATCAGTCGCGCGCCGGTCGTCTGCGCCACCAGTCCGGCGTCCATGGCGTGATCAAAATGCGAATGGGAGACCAGCACCGCGTCCAGCCGCTGCACGCCCAGCCGGTCCAGCCAGCGGCGGATCAGGGCCGGGTCCGGTGCGATCTCGCGGTTCAGCAGCAGGTTCACCACGCCCGGCGGACGGGTGAAGAAAGGGTCGATCAGGATCGCGCGCTCGCCATCACGGA
>JBKHXN010000036.1:0-13566 GCA_046565985.1 Gammaproteobacteria bacterium | reverse complement strand
TGGCGCAGCCAGGCAAAGCCCGGAACCGTGACCAGCAGGGCGCCGGCCATGACCCAGGCCAGTGTCGGATCCCAGCCGCTTCCCAGGCGCAGAAAGCCCAGCACGCGGGCCGGATCGGCCATGCCTGACAGCACCAGCCCGGCGCCAAACAGCAGTCCGGCGAGCGCCGTCACCAGGTGCCGGTTCATGGCCACAGCGCTCCGCCCAGCAGGGTGGCGGTGAGCATGCCCGTCGCCATGAAGAGGGCGGTGGCCGCCAGCGAGCGCGGCGAGCCGCGCGCCACCCCGCAAACGCCATGGCCGCTGGTGCAGCCGTTGCCCAGCGTGGTGCCGATCCCCACCAGCAGCCCGGCCAGCAGCAGGATGCCGTTGCTGGCATGGCTGGCCGCGGGAGCTCCATGCAATCCGGCCATCAACCAGCCGCCGCCGACCAGCGCAGCGATAAAAAGCCAGCGCCAGCCGCGATCCGGGCCCAGGAGCGCACCCCGTGCGATGCCGCTGATCCCCGCGATCCGGCCACTGCCTGCCGCCAGCAGCAGGGCGGCCGCGCCGATCATGATGCCGCCGAGCAGGGCTTCTGATGGGATCATCTGGTTTGTCCTTATATACGGTAGGGGGTATAGTATATAAACAATAACGGAAATTGAACCCCATGCAAGATTGGCAACAACGGCAGACCCGGGTGGCGGCACGGCTCAGGCGCGTGGAAGGGCAGGTGCGTGCCCTCCACGATATGGTGCTGACCGAGGATGATTGCGAGCGCGTCATGCAGCAGATGGCAGCGGCGCGCAAGGCGCTGGACCGCAGCTTTTACGAGCTCGTGGCCTGTGTGCTGGAGCGTGCGCTGGCGGATGCCCGGCCAGACAAGTCCAGGCTCGCCGAGATTACACAGCTGCTCGCCTGCTATGCCTGACCCGCTGCTGCTGCTTGTGCTCGGTACCGGGGTGGGCCTGATCATGGCGCTCACCGGCGCCGGCGGCTCCATCATCGCCGTGCCCCTGCTCATGGGGGTATTCGGCTGGGCGCTGCCGCAGGCCTCGGCGGTGGCGCTGGCGGCGGTGGCGCTGGCCGCCGGTCTTGGCGCCATCCAGGCGCTGCGCCAGCGCCTGGTGCGCTACCGCGCGGCAATACTCATGAGCGTGCTCGGATTGCTGCTGGTGCCGCTGGGCCTGGCGCTTGCGCGCAGCCTGCCGGGCGATCTACTGAGCGGACTGTTTGCCACGGTGCTGCTGATCGCCGCCGCGCGCATGGCGCATCAGGCGCTGCACGCCCCGCAGGAGACCACCGTCACCCCGGCACAGCTGCGTACCGAGCCGGTCCGTACGGTGATGTGCCGGCTGGATCCGGGCACCGGACGGCTGACCTGGACTTCTCCCTGCGCGCTGGCCCTGGGGCTGGCCGGCGCCTTTACCGGCCTGCTCTCCGGTCTGCTCGGAGTGGGTGGGGGCTTCGTGGTGGTGCCTGCGCTGCGCTGGCTCACGGATGTCAGCATCAGCGCGGCGGTGGCCACCTCGCTGCTGTTCATGGCGCTGGTCAGCGGAGGCGCCACGCTGCTGAACCTGTTGCAGCCCGGCGTGCTCGATTGGGCGCTGACGGCGCCGTTCGCCCTGGGCGCCCTGCTGGGCATGCTGGGCGGACGCCTGGTCGCGGGGCGTCTGAGCGGTCCGCATCTGCAACTGGGGTTTGCGATGCTGCTGGTGGGAGTCTCCGGTTCCCTGTTCTGGTCCTTGACGGTCTGAGGCGCGCCCATGATCTTTCGTCAGCTGTTCGATGCGGAATCCTCCACCTACACCTATCTGCTGGCGCGCCGTGCCGGTGGCGAGGCGCTGATCATCGACCCGGTGAAGGACCAGCTGCCCGCGTACCTCACCCTGATCGAGCAGCTCGAACTGCGTCTGGTGATGGCGGTGGATACGCACACCCACGCCGATCACGTCACCGCGCTTGGCAGCCTGCGCGACAGCGAGTCCTGCATCACGCTGATGGGCGAGCACAGCCGTGCCGACTGTGTGAGCCGCCGTTTTGGCGAGGGCGAGGTGCTGGATGTGGACGGCCTCAAGCTGCGCGCGCTGTACACGCCTGGCCATACCGACGAGTCCTACAGCCTGGTGATGGATGACCGCGTCTTTACCGGCGATGCCCTGCTGATCCGCGGCACCGGACGCACCGATTTCCAGAACGGCGACCCCATCGCGGCCTACGACAGCCTGTTCAACAAGCTGCTCAGGCTGCCGGACCCGACCCTGGTCTATCCCGCCCACGACTACAAGGGCTGGACGGTTTCCAGCATCGGCGAGGAGCGCCGCCACAATCCCCGCCTGCAGGTGGGCTCCGCCGCCGAATATGCGGCGCTGATGAACGCACTCAAACTGCCCAGTCCGAAGATGATGGACGTGGCGGTGCCCGCCAACCTGCGCTGCGGGCGGGATGCCTGACTAGGCGGGTTTCCGTACCAGGGCCTCGGCCAGGCCCGGCACGTGCACGGTGCGCTGCGGGAAGGGAATCTCGATGCCGTGTTCGTCGAAGGACAGCTTGATGCGCTCGGTCAGGTCGCAGCGCGTGGCCCACCAGTCGCCGCTGTTGACCCACAGACGCACCGCGAAGTTGACGGAATTGTCCGCCAGCTCCTTCACCTGCACGGTGGGCGCGGGGTCTTCCAGGCGCCGCGGTTCGGTATTGATGATCTCTTCCAGCAGCTGCTTGGCCTTGCGCAGGTCCGAGCCGTAGCCGATGCCCACGGTCAGGTCGATGCGCCGCGTCGGCAGGGCCGAGAAATTGGTGATGGTCTGGGTGGTGATGTTGGCGTTGGGGACCACCACCACCTGGTTGTCCAGCGTCTTCATCACCGTGTAGATGATCTTGATCTCGTCCACGATGCCGGTGGTGCCGCCGATCTGGACGAAGTCACCCTTCTTGAACGGGCGGAAGATGATCAGCATCACCCCGGCGGCGAGGCTGGAGAGCTGGCCCTGCAGCGACAGGCCGATGGCCAGTGCTGCGCCGCCCAAAATCGCCGCGGCGGATGTGGTCTCCACCCCCAGGTGGCCCATGGCGGCGATGATGACGACCGCCAGCGCCACGCCGTAGAGCAGGTTGCTGAGAAAATCGGCCAGCGTGTCGTCCATGTGCGCCTTGCGCATGGCGGCACGCAGCAGCTTGATCAGCCGCTGGGCGATCCACTTGCCGATGAAAAAGGTCGCGATGGCGGCGAGCAGGCTGCCCAGCAGCGGCAGGGCGGCGGCGGCCAGGTATTCGGCGTCGGTCAGTTTGTCCCAGGAAATCGTCATTGGATTTAAGCTCTGTCCGGCAAATGAGCGCACAGTCTAAAGGCGGATCGTGACAGCAGACACCTTGCAGGTATTTACCGTCCAGGCCAACGGCCTGCGCTTTGCCTGCCTGGGCGCCGGCCAGGGGCCGCTGGTGCTGTGCCTGCACGGCTTTCCTGATACCGCGCACAGCTTCGAACCGCTGCTACGCGCGCTGGCAGGCGCGGGCTATCGCGCAGTGGCGCCGTTCATGCGCGGCTATGCCCCCAGCGGCCTCGCGCCGGATGGGGATTACCGCACCACCACCCTGGGCGCCGATGTGCTGGCGCTGATCGAGGCCCTGGGCGCGGAGCAGGCCGTGCTCATCGGCCACGACTGGGGCGCGCTGGCCGCCTATGTGGCCAGCGTCACCGCGCCGCACAGGGTGAGCCGCCTGGTGATGGCCTCCATCCCGCATCCGCGCCGGATTCTCTGGTGGCCGGGTTTTCGCCAGCTCTGGCGCTCGCGTTACATCGGCCTGTTCCAGTTGTCGCGCTGGCCCGAGCGGCGGATCCGTGCCGCGGACTTTGCCTGGCTGCACGGGCTGATCCGCGCATGGTCGCCGGGCTGGGCCTTTACCCCGGCCGATCTGGCCCCGGTGCAGGCCGTGCTGTCGGATCCACGCTGCCTGGCCGCCGCGCTGGCCTATTACCGGCAGTTACCGCGCACCCTGCGTCAGAGCGCGCATCTGCTGCGGCGCCCGGTGAGTGTGCCGGCGCTGAGCCTGCATGGCGCGCAGGACGGTTGCATGGGCGCGGAACTGTTCACCGGTCAGGAACCATTTTTCACCCTGCCGCTGACGCGGGTGACGCTGCCCGACGCCGGGCATTTCCTGTTCCATGAGGCGCCCGCGGCCACCGAGCGCTGCCTGCTCGATTTTCTGCGCGCCTGAGTCCGCGGCTTCAGCGCGGCGCCATGCGCAGCGCGCCGTCCAGGCGGATGGTCTCGCCGTTGAGCATGGGGTTTTCCACGATCTGACCCACCAGCTGCGCAAACTCCTCGGCGCGGCCCAGGCGCGGCGGGAACGGCACGGTCTTGCCCAGCGAGTCCTGCACTTCCTGCGGCAGGCCCGCCATCATCGGCGTCTCGAACAGGCCCGGAGCGATGGTCATGACACGGATGCCGGAGCGTGCCAGCTCGCGCGCGATCGGCAGCGTCATGCCCACCACGCCGGCCTTGGACGCCGCATAGGCTGCCTGGCCGATCTGCCCCTCGAACGCCGCGACGCTGGCGGTATTGATGATCACGCCGCGTTCGCCCTCGGCATTGGGCGTGTTGCGGCTCATCGCCAGGGCGCCCAAGCGCAGAACGTTGAAGCTGCCGATCAGGTTGATCTGCACGGTGCGCGCAAAGCGGGCGAGATCGTGCGCGCCGTCCTTGCCCAGCACCTTCTCGCCGCTGGCGATGCCCGCGCAGTTGATCACCCCGTGCAGTCCGCCGAAGCGCGAGCAGGCCAGCTCCACGGCCGTCTGGGCGTCGGCCTCGCGGGTGACGTCGCAGGGGCTGAACACGGCGTGCTCACCGAGTGACGCCGCCAGCGCCTCGCCCGCCTCGCGGTTGAGGTCGGCGATCACCACGCGGGCCCCGCGCCCGGCCAGAAAGCGCGCAGTGGCGCCGCCCAGGCCGGAGGCACCGCCGGTAACGATGAAGGTCTGCTGGTTGATCTGCATGGGGCTTTCCTCGGACGGCGATGGGGTCGATGGGCGGGCAAATTAGAGGATTACGCGCCCAGCCGCTATACTGCACGGGTATCCAGGCTCGCGCTTCCGGTTGGCGCGACGCGGTTCCCCAGGAACCCAGGCCGGACACCATCGCGGATTTTCCCCGATTTACCCTTCCCCCCAGCAGCCTGAACCGGCATGTGATTCACGCAGGCGCGTTCAGGAGTTGTTGCCATGCTGTTTTCAGAATTGGGCCTGCATCCGGGCCTGCTCGCCGCCGTTGCGCGCGAGGGTTACACCGAGCCCACCCCCATCCAGGCGCAGGCCATCCCGCAGGTACTCGCCGGCGGTGATCTGCTCGCCGCCGCCCAGACCGGCACCGGCAAGACCGCCGCCTTCACGCTGCCCATCCTGCACCGGCTGGCCCAGGCGCCGGTGCGTGCCGGCAAGCGCCTGCCGCGCGTACTGATCCTTGTCCCCACCCGCGAGCTGGCCGCCCAGGTCGGCGAGTCGGTAGTGACCTACGGCGGCGATCTGCCGCTGCAGTCGGCGGTGATCTTCGGCGGGGTCAACATCAACCCGCAGATCGACAAGCTGCGCCGCGGGCTGGACATCATCATCGCCACGCCGGGCCGCCTGCTCGATCTGCTGGGCCAGCGCGCCACCGAGCTGTCGCAGGTGGAAGTGCTGGTGCTCGACGAAGCCGACCGCATGCTCGACATGGGCTTCATCCCCGACATCAAGCGCATCCTCAAGCTGCTGCCGGCCAAGCGTCAGAACCTGCTGTTCTCCGCCACCTTCTCCCGCGAGATCCGCGATCTGGCACAGGGCCTGCTGCACTCGCCCAAGACCATCGACATCGCGCCGCGCAACTCCGCGGTGGAGAGCGTGGATCAGAAGGTCATCTTCGCGCCCAAGGAGCACAAGTCCAGCCTGCTGTCGTTCATGGTCGGGCGCGGCAACTGGCAGCAGACGCTGGTCTTCACCCGCACCAAGCACGGCGCCAACCGCCTGTGCGAGAAGCTGATCAAGGACGGCCTGCCCAGCGCCGCCCTGCACGGCAACAAGAGCCAGAGCGCACGCACCAAGGCGCTGGCCGACTTCAAGGCCGGCCGCATCCGCGTGCTGGTCGCCACCGACATCGCCGCGCGCGGCCTGGACATTGACCAGCTGCCGCACGTGGTGAACTTCGAACTGCCCAACGTGCCGGAGGACTACGTGCACCGCATCGGTCGCACCGGCCGCGCCGGTGCCAGTGGTGAGGCGCTGTCGCTGGTGGGGCCCGAGGAGCGCGGGCTGCTCAAGGACATCGAGCGCATGCTCAAGAAGAGCATCCCGGTCTTTGCCGTGGAGGGCTACGACCTGACGCAGAAGCGTGCGCCGGAGCCGGATCGTCCGCCCATGGAGCGCCAGCAGCGGCGCGGCCAGCCGCAGCGCAAGGCCGGGCCGCCCAAGCCCGGCGGCCAGAAGCCCTGGCACGGCGCCGCCGGCAAGCCGCAGAAGACCGCGGAGTGGCGCATGGGCAAATCCCGCAAGGTCCACTGAGCACACCAAAAAAGCCCCGCAGTGCGGGGCTTTTTTGCAGGTGCGCGGATCAGGGCGGCAGTACTTCCAGCGTGCCGAGCGTGCGGTGCGCGCGGTGCAGCTCGTAGTCAAAACGCCCGGCGTGCAGGGCGGTGAAGTCCAGCTGTGCGGATTCGCCGGCGCGCAGGTCCAGGCGCAGGTCGTAGCCGTGCAGGTGCAGCTCGTCGTCCTGGTCGGTGATCACGCGCAGGCTCAGCCGTTCTCCCTGCCGGACGCGGATGTGCTCGGGCCCCTCGACGCGCTGCCCCTTTTCGATGCGCAGCTCCACTTCCAGCGGCGGCAGGGCCTGCGGCGGCAGCGCGCCTGGCGCCACCCCGGCCGGTGCCGCTGGCCGCAGCAGCATGAAGAGTCCGGCCAGTGCGGCCAGGCCCAGAACCAGCAGCAGTATGCGCAGGGGGGTCATGGGGGGCTCCGCAGGGATGGGTGCAGGTTCAGCGCCGCAGCTCGCGCACGCCGTCGGCCGAGCCCAGCAGCAACACATCGGCCGGGCGTTGTGCGAACAGGCCCACGGTGACCACGCCGGGGATCTGGTTGATCGCCCGCTCCAGGCCGACCGGATCGGTGATCTGCAGGTTGCGCACGTCGAGGATGGGGTTGCCGTTGTCGGTGACCACGCCCTCGCGCCACTGCGGCTGGCCGCCCAGGCGGACCAGCTCGCGGGCCACATAGGCGCGGGCCATGGGGATGACCTCCACCGGCAGCGGGAAGCTCCCCAGCACCGGCACCAGCTTGGAGGCATCGGCGATGCAGACGAACTGGCGGCTGGCGGCCGCCACGATCTTCTCGCGGGTCAGCGCCGCGCCGCCGCCCTTGATCAGATGCAGATGGGCGTCGGCCTCATCGGCGCCGTCCACGTAGAGGGACAGGCTGCCCACGTCGTTGAGTTCCACCACCGGAATCCCCACCCGGCGCAGGCGCTCGGTGCTGGCTACCGATGAGGAGACCGCGCCGGGAATGTCCGCACGGTGGTCGGCCAGCGCGTCGATGAAGTGGTTGACCGTGGACCCGGTGCCGACCCCGAGCAGCTCACCGGGGACGAGGAAGCGCAGGGCGGCTTCGGCGGCTTTTTTCTTGGCGAGGTCGGCAGACATGGGGCTCACGGCGCAGGGGCTGGGCTGCCAGATTAATGCAAGCACGTGCCGCGCTCACCTGTGGCGCGCGCCGAAGATGCCGGTGCCGATGCGCACCAGCGTGGCCCCCTCGGCAATGGCGGCGGCAAAATCGTCCGACATGCCGGCCGAGAGCGTATCCAGGATCAGGCCCTGCGCGCGCAGGGATTCCAGCAGCTGTCGCAGTGCGCGAAACGGCGCGCGCGCATCGCCGCCCGGCGCGGCCGGGGCGGGGATCGCCATCAGCCCGCGCAGCCGCAGGCGGGGCAGGGCGGCAACGGCCTGGCAGAGTGCCGGCGCCTCATCCGGCGTGCAGCCGGACTTGCTCGCCTCGCCGGAGATGTTCACCTGCACGCAGATATTCAGCGGCGGCAGTTCCGGTGGCCGCTGGTCACTGAGCCGCTCGGCCAGCTTCAGCCGGTCCACGCTGTGCACCCACGCAAAGTGTTCCGCCACGCGCGCGGTCTTGTTGGACTGCAGCGGCCCGATGAAATGCCATCGCGCGTCGAGCGCGCCGAGCGCCGCGATCTTGTCCAGCGCTTCCTGCACGTAGTTCTCGCCAAAGTCACGCTGCCCGGCGGCGTGCGCCTCCGCCACCGCGGCCGCCGGCTGTCCCTTGGAGACGGCCAGCAGGCGCACGTGCGCGGGGTCGCGGCCGCAGGCGGCGCAGGCCTGGGCAATCTCCGTTCGTCGTGCCAGCAGTGCCGCTTCGATCGCTGTCATATTGCCTGCCCTGTCAATTCCCGATAACGTCCCCGCACATGAGGGCGTGCGCCTGGAGCACGTTTCGTACCGGGGAAGCTTAATCGATGGACATCGCGCAGCTACTGACCTTTGGCGTGCAGCAGGGAGCGTCCGACCTTCACCTGTCGGCCGGCGTGGAGCCGATGATCCGCGTGGACGGCGACGTCAAGCGCATCAACCTGCCGCCGATGGACCACAAGCAGGTCCACGACATGGTGTACGACATCATGAACGACAAGCAGCGCAAGGCCTACGACGAGTTCCTGGAAACCGATTTTTCCTTCGAGATACCGGGCCTGGCGCGCTTCCGCGTCAACGCCTTCAACCACGCCCGCGGCTCGGGTGCGGTGTTCCGCACCATTCCCAGCAAGATCCTCTCGCTGGAAGACCTGGGTGCGCCGGCGATCTTCAAGGAGCTGGCCGATACGCCGCGCGGCCTGGTACTGGTGACCGGGCCCACCGGCTCGGGCAAGTCCACCACCCTGGCGGCCATGGTCAACCACAAGAACGAAAGCGAGTACGGGCATATCCTCACCATCGAGGATCCGATCGAGTTCGTCCACCAGTCCAAGCGCTGCCTGATCAACCAGCGCGAGGTCCACCGCGACACGCTCGGCTTCAACGAGGCCCTGCGCAGCGCGCTGCGCGAGGACCCGGACACCATCCTGGTGGGCGAGATGCGCGATCTGGAAACCATCCGCCTGGCGCTCTCCGCGGCGGAGACCGGACATCTGGTCTTCGGCACCCTGCATACCTCCAGCGCGGCCAAGACCATCGACCGCATCGTGGACGTGTTCCCTGCGGCAGAAAAGGAAATGGTGCGCGCCATGCTCTCCGAGGGTCTGCGTGCAGTGATTTCGCAGACCCTGCTCAAGAAGAAGGGCGGGGGGCGCTGTGCGGCGCACGAGATCATGATCGGCACCCCGGCCATCCGCAACCTGATCCGCGAGAACAAGATCGCGCAGATGTATTCCTCGATCCAGACCGGCCAGAAAGAAGGCATGCAGACGCTGGAGCAGTGCCTGCGCGACATGGTCAAGCGTGGGATGATCTCGGCCGAGGACGCCCGGCGCAAGGCCAACAAGCCGCTGGATCTCTAAACCACAGCAACGGAGCCCACCGTGGAACGCGATCAGGCCGTCAAACTCATCCAGCAGCTGCTCACCCTGATGAAACAGAAGGGCGGGTCGGACCTGTTCATCACCAGCGGCTTCCCGCCCGCGGTGAAGATCGACGGCGCCATGACCCCGGTCATGGACAAGCCGCTCTCGGCAGAAAATTCCGCGATGCTGCTGCGCGCGTTGATGAACGACCGCCAGGTCAAGGAATTCGAGTCCACCAACGAGTGCAACTTCGCCATCAGCCCGCCCAACATCGGCCGCTTCCGCGTCAATGCCTTTGTGCAGCAGGGGCGGGTAGGCGGGGTGCTGCGCACCATCCAGACCGACATCCCGGACTTCGACAAGCTTGGCTTGCCCCAGTCGCTCAAGGACGTGGTGATGACCAAGCGCGGCTTGGTGCTGATGGTTGGCGGCACCGGCTCAGGAAAGTCCACCTCGCTGGCGGCGATGATGGGCTACCGCAACCAGAACTCCAAGGGTCATATCATCACCATTGAAGACCCGGTGGAGTACGTGCATCCGCACATCGGCTGCATCATCACTCAGCGCGAGGTCGGTGCGGATACGCTGTCCTGGGAGCATGCGCTGAAGAACACCCTGCGCCAGGCGCCGGACGTGATCCTGATCGGCGAGATCCGTACCCGCGAGACCATGGAGTACGCCATCAACTTTGCCGAAACCGGGCATCTGGTGCTCTCCACCCTGCACGCCAACAGCGCCAACCAGGCGCTGGACCGCATCATCAACTTCTTCCCGGAAGAGCGCCGCGAGCAGCTGCTCATGGATCTCTCGCTCAATCTCAAGGGCATCATTTCCCAGCGCCTGGTGCGCAAGGAAGGCGGCGGGCGCGTTGCTGCCATCGAGATCATGCTCAACTCGCCGCTGATCTCCGACCTGGTCTTCAAGGGAGAGGTGCACGAGATCAAGTCAGTCATGGCCCGCTCCAACGAGCAGGGCATGATCACGTTCGACCAATGTCTATTCAACCTGTTCGAGCAGAACCTCATCAGCTACGAGGAGGCCCTGCGCAATGCCGACAGCCAGAACGAGCTGCGCCTGCGCATCAAGCTCGAATCCAAGCGCGCCGCGCAGAATCTCAATGAAGACGAAGGGGTGCGCAGCTTGGCGATGAAGCAAGAGGACAAGGCCCAGGTGATCAAGCGCTAAGCCATGCTCAAGATCATGCCCTACCTCAAGCTGGCGTTTGAAAAGAACGCCTCCGACATCTTCTTCACCAGCAACGCGCCGGCCATGCTCAAGGTGGAGGGCAACTTCCTCTCCGTAGGCAAGACGCCGCTGACCAGCGAGTTCATCAAGGAACTGGCCTTCGGCATTCTCACGCCCGAGCAGCAGGCGCACTTCAACCAGCATCTGGAGATCGATCTCGCCACCCAGGCCGGCGGGCTGGGGCGCTTCCGCGTCAACATCTTCACCCAGCGCAACAGCGTCAGCATGGTGCTGCGCCACGTCAAGGCCGATATCCCCAAGCTCGACAGCCTGGGCATCCCCGAAGTGGCCAAGGACCTGATCATGCTCAAGCGCGGCATGATCCTCATGGTGGGCGCCACCGGCTCGGGCAAGACCACCACCCTGGCCGCCATGCTCGATCACCGCAACGACAACGCCGCCGGGCATATCCTCACCATCGAGGACCCGATCGAGTTCGTGCACGCCAACAAGCGCAGCATCGTCAACCAGCGCGAGGTGGGCACTGACACCCACAGCTACGACAAGGCCCTGCAGAGCTCGCTGCGCGAGGCGCCGGACGTGATCCTGATCGGCGAGATCCGCACCCGCGAGACCATGGACGCGGTCATGCAGCTGGCCAACACCGGCCACCTGGCGCTGGCCACCCTGCACGCCAACAACGCCTACCAGGCCCTGCAGCGCATCGTGAACCTGTACCCCGACGGCATGCGCGACCAGCTGTTCATGGACCTCTCCATGACCCTGCGGGCGGTCATTTCCCAGCGCCTGGTGCGCCGCAAGGACGGCAAGCGCTGCGCGGCGGTGGAGGTCATGATCAACACCCCCTTCATCCAGGAGCTGATCCTCGGCCGGCGCATCGACGAGATCAAGGAGGCCATGAACCAGTCCTCGGACAAGGGCATGCTGACCTTCGACGATTCCCTCTACGGCCTGCTCCAGCAGGGCCTGATCGACAAGGAAGAAGCGCTCAACAACGCCGATTCCCGCTCCAACCTCGACGCCAAGATCAATTTCGGCACCTGAGCGCGCAAAAAAGCGCCGGTTCCGGGGTCTGGCGGGGTGCTACCGGTTTGCATCGGCGCCCCGGTCTCACTACAATCGCGACCCTTTCGAGGTTGCCTGTGCCGTCCCGGCAGACAACTGAACTATAACGACCGATTGAGTGACATCCATGAAGACTGTTTTCATCAACGATCAGCACGCCCAGCGTGACTGGTACGTGCTCGACGCCAGCGGCCAGACGCTGGGCCGGCTGGCCAGCGAAGTTGCCAAGCGCCTGCGCGGCAAGCACAAGCCCGAATACACCCCCAACGCGGACAACGGCGACTACATCGTCGTGATCAATGCCGACAAGGTGAAGGCCACCGGCAACAAGCTCGAAGACAAGCTCTACTACAGCCACAGCCAGTACCACGGCGGCATCAAGCAGACCACCCTGGGCAAGCTGCTGGCCGAGCACCCGGAACGCGTGATCGAAAAGGCCGTCAAAGGCATGCTGCCCAAGGGCCCGCTGGGTTACGCCCAGTTCCGCAAGCTGAAGGTCTATGCCGGTGCCGAGCACCCGCACACCGCGCAGCAGCCCAAGACCCTCACTCTTTAAAGCGACCGACCATGGCCATCAAGAAACCCGCAGTGGAACAGAAGTACGGCACCGGCCGCCGCAAGACCGCCGCCGCCCGCGTCTTCCTCAAGCCCGGCAAGGGCGAGATCAGCATCAACGGCAAGACCGTTGACGCCTATTTCGGCCGCGAAACCTCGCGCATGCTGGTGCGCCAGCCGCTGGAACTGCTCGACGCGCTGACCCGCTTCGACATCAAGGTCACGGTGGCCGGCGGCGGCCCCTCCGGCCAGGCGGGCGCGATCCGTCACGGCATCACCCGCGCGCTGATCCAGTACGACGAGGAAAACCGCCGTCCGCTGCGCGCCGCCGGTCTGGTGACCCGCGACGCCCGTGAAGTGGAGCGCAAGAAGGTCGGTCTGCACAAGGCCCGCCGCGCCACCCAGTTCAGCAAGCGCTAATCGTTTTCCCGGCCTCAGGGCCGGGCCCCGATTGGGAGATCGTCTAATGGTAGGACAACAGATTCTGACTCTGTTTATCTAGGTTCGAGTCCTAGTCTCCCAGCCAAAAACAAGCCCCTGATATTCAGGGGCTTTTTTTTGTTTATTGGGCCGGATTTGGCAGTGTCTGGCGGGGATATTCAAATATCCCGGCGATTCGGCATTCAATAATGTTGTTTATCGCCAATTGAATATCTATAATCGCCGCCCCACACCCACATTCATAGAATCAATCAAATGAAACGCTATAACGAGATTCTGACCCAGATCGAAGACCTCAAGCGCCAGGCCGAGGAAGTGCGCCGCGCCGAGCTGAAAGCCGTGATCGCCGAGATCAAGGAAAAGATGGATCAGCACGGCATCACGGTGGCAGACCTCAAGCCGCTGTTCGGCGGCCGTGGCCGCAGCGGCAAGGCCCGCAGCGCGGTCAAGCCCAAGTACCGCAACAGCGCCACCGGCGAGACCTGGACCGGCCGTGGCCGCGCCCCCCGCTGGCTGGTGCAGGCCGAGGCCGCCGGGCGTTCGCGCGACAGCTTCCTGATCAAGGGCTGAGTCTCCAGCGGCATCTGAAACGGCCGGGATCACCCCGGCCGTTTCGTTTCCGGCGTTACAATGCGTGACGTTTGATTGGGCGACCGCCACACCATGTTCCGCCACCTCCGGGAAGACATCCGCAGCGTTTTCGACCGCGACCCCGCGGCGCGCAATACCTGGGAAGTCCTGACCTGCTATCCCGGCCTGCACGCGGTCTGGGGCCACCGCATCAGCCACTGGCT
>JBKHXN010000035.1:0-60337 GCA_046565985.1 Gammaproteobacteria bacterium | reverse complement strand
ATTGTGCCGGCTCCAGCACGCCTTCCGGCACCAGGGGTTCGGAGCCGATGCTGTCGGCCTCCTCCAGCGGGGTATAGAACGTGGTGAGCGAGGCCGAGTCGGTGGCGTAAGGCAGCTCGCGTGCCTGCGCCGTGAGCTCACGGATCGCGTCCATGACCGGCTGGGTGAATATCTCGCCGTCGGCGGGCACCACAGCCATCACCACGGTATCGGACTTGCCGAAGTGGCGTTCCAGCTCCAGCTGCGCCTGCAGCTCCGGATTCTCGTTGCTGAAATACTGCTGGTAGTCGGTGGAAAAACTCAGCCGCGGCAGGCCGCTCGCGCAGGCCAGCGTCAGCCCCAGGCACAGCAGCAGCCACAGGCCGGGCGCGGCGCGCAGCCAACGCAGATAGCGGCTCACGCCAGCGCGCCGATGGCGGCGTGCACGCGGCCGTCGGCGCCCATCCAGGCGCGGTACATGGCGCGCGAGTTGAACGGCAGCGCGAGATTGCCGGCCTGGTCTATGGCCACGCAGCCGCCGCGCCCGCCCATGTCGCGCACCTCTTCCAGCGCCTGGGCGCAAGCCTGCGCCAGTGACCAGCCGCCGTAGAGCAGGCGGGCGTGGATCTCGTGCGCGAAGCAGCTGCGGATGAAGCATTCGCCGGTGCCGGTGCAGGACACCGCCAGGCTGCGGTCGTCGGCGTAGGTGCCGGCGCCGATGATCGGCGTATCGCCCACCCGGCCCGGCTGCTTGTTGGTGAGCCCACCGGTACTGGTGGCGGCGGCAAGCCGGCCTTCGTGGTCGCGCGCCACCGCGCCAACGGTGCCGAACGCCGAGTCGTGGTCGAGTACGATGCGGCCCTGCGCGCGTGCCTGTTCCAGTTGTGCCAGGCGTGGCGCGGTGATGAAGAAGTCCGGCTCCACGCTTTCCAGCCCCAGCGCGCGGTTGACGGCCTCGGCGCCCTCGCCCATGAACATCAGGTGTGGGCTGTGCTCGAGGATCTGCCGCGCCAGACGTACCGGGCTGCGCGCCCGCATCACGCCGGTGACGCTCCCGGCCCGGCGCTCGCGGCCTTCCATGATCGCGGCGTCGAGTTCCGGCAGCCCCTCGCGGTTGAGCACGGCGCCGACCCCGGCGTTGAACAGCGGGCAGTCCTCGAGCTGCATCACGACCTGTTCCACCACGTCCAGGGCAGACGCGCCGGCGCGCAGCAGCGCAGCGCCGTGCTCGGCGATGGCCTGCAGGTGGGCCTGGTGCTCGGGCTGCGGGCCGGCGTCCGCCGGCAGGTCGCCGGCGCCGCCGTGGAGGGCTAGTCGGATCATGGTCTTGTGGGCGTTGTGGGGCCGACTCTATCAGTGTTTGCGCAGTGCCTGAATGGCGCCCGAGCCGCGGGCGCCTGTCTGCGGAGATTGTGATTTATTAATAAACAATATTTTTATTGTATGCATAAATAATCAAACCCTGCGAACTCCGCCGCGCTTCTGCCATGATCTTGGCATCCATCGTCCGGGAGTGTGTCATGCGTGTCCTGATCCTGTGCTGCACCGCGCTGCTGCTGGGTGGTTGTGCCGGCAGTTCCGCCACCGTGGTCAAGCCTGCGGGCGGACCGAGTATCGCCGAGGCCCAGGCCGCCCCGGCCCAGGGCCCGCAGCGGCGCATCGCGGTGAGCGGGTTCGACGCCCGCGCGGGCGGTGGTGCGGTGGGGCGTGGCATGAGCGACATGCTGGTCGCCGCGCTGTTCGATTCCGGTCGCTTCATCGTGCTGGAGCGTGAGCGCCTGGACGAGGTTACCGCCGAGCAGGATCTGGGCAACTCCGGCCGCTTCCGTCAGGACACGGTCGCACCGCGCGGCGAGCTGGAAGGCGCCGAGCTGCTGGTGCGTGGCGCCATTACCGTGTTCGAGCCCGACTGCAAGGGCGCCTCGGTGCTGATCGCGTCCACCCGCCAGGCCTGCGTCACGCTCAACCTGCGCATCATCGACGCCGCCACCGGGCGCATCGTCAACGCCACCACCGTGGAAGGCAGCTCGGTCAACCGCGGCGTGGGCTTCCTCTATGCGCGTTCCGATCTGCCCATCGGGCTCGGCGCATACAGCAACACGCCGATGGAACAGGCGATCCGCGCCGCCATCGACGCCGCGGTCGCGCATATCGTCAACACGCGGCTCTGATGCGCCTGGCGCTGCTCGCGCTGCTGCTCACGGCCTGCGCGGGGACCCGGGTGCTGGAAGACGGCGGCCGTGGCATCGACGCCGTGCGCTCGCTCGATGCGCACAGCCTGCCGCGCATTGCGGTAGGCGGCATCCTCGACAAGACCGGCCCGCAGCTGCTGGGCGAGCTGGTGCGCAGCCGCGCCGGGGACGGCCTGCCCGAAGCCGAGCTGCAGGCCCAGTTCACCGCCGGCCTGCGCGACATGCTCACCAGTGCCCTGTTCGACAGCGGGCAGTTCATCGTGCTCGAACGCGAGGCCCTGCCCACGGTGCTGCTGGAACAGGCGCTGGGCGAGGACGGACGCCTGGATCCGCAAACCACGCTGCCGGCCGGCGCCCTGGAGGGCGCGCAACTGCTGGTGGTGGGTGCGATCACCGCCTTCGATGCCGATGCCGGCGGCGGGGCGCTGCCCATCCCCATCCCGCTCGGCAACGGCGGCGATTTCGGCGTGCTCAACCTGCGCGCCCGGCGCGGACATGTGGCGCTGGACCTGCGCGTCATCGAGATCGCCAGCGGCCGCGTGCTGCGCGCCACCGCGGTGGAAGGGCGCAACTGGCGTCTGGCCCTGGATCTGACCGGCTACTTCAGCACCGGGAGCAGCTCGGTGAAACTGCCGGGCCTGCTGCGCTACTTCCAGAACACGCCGGTGCAGGCGGCGCTGCAGAAGATGGTCGCCGCCGCGGTGCGGGAGATCGCCGCCGCCGCGCAGGAACAACCGCCGGCCGCCGTACCGGCGACCGACGGTGCGGGAGCCGCCGCTCAGTACTTGACGGAGCAGCCGTAGGGCCGCGTCACGGCCTGTGCTACCGGCTCGCCGGCCAGAGTCTGGGCCAGCGCCAGCTGCAGGTAGGGCGTGGCCTTGGGAATGTCGGCCGGGTCGGCGCTGGCGATGCTGTCGATGCCGCCGGCATAAACCAGCGTGCCCTCGGGGTTGATGACGAACAGGTGCGGCGTGGTCTTGGCGTCGTAGAGCCGGCCGACTTCACCGCTGGCGTCCAGCAGCACCGCGCTCGGCGCTGCCTTGCGCGCCTGGGTGAGCTCCATGGCCCTGGCCCCGCTGACGTGGCCCTGCTTGCCGGGGGCCGACGAGATCACCGTGAGCCACACCGCACCGCCGGCAGCGGCCTCACGCTGCAGCGCCTGCATGTTGCCGGCGCCGTAATGCTTGACCACGAAGGGGCACTGGTCGTTGGTCCATTCCAGCACCACGGTCTTGCCCCTGAAGTCCGCCAGGGCGTGGGTCTTGCCCTCGGCGTCCACGGCGCTGAAGGCCGGTGCCGGCGCGCCGACCTTGGGCGCGGCCAATGCGGGAGTGGCGGCCAGGGTGCCCAGCAGGGCCAGCAGTGCGAGTGATCTCATGGGTGTCTCCATCAGCAGGGTCGGGGGGATCAGGGTTCAATGGCCTGGATCAGCAGGTCCGGGCTTAGGACCTGCGGCAGCACCCGCGGTTCCGCGCCGGCGCGCGAGACCAGGTACAGCGGCACGCCCGGATGCCCGTAGCGGGCCAGCACGGCGGAAATCGCCGGATCGGCGCGCGTCCAGTCCCCCACCAGCCAGGCCACGTCATGCTCGCGGAAGGCGCGCTGTACCCGGGCGGATTCGATGCTGACCCGCTCGTTGAGCTTGCAGGTGATGCACCAGTCGGCGGTGAAGTTGACGAACACCGTGCGCCCCGCGGCGCGCAGTTCGGCCAGGCGCGCGTCGGAGTAGGGCTCCCAGGCCGCGTTCTCGGCGGGCGTGGCGGCGGTGGCGTCCCGCGGCGCCAGCGCCGGGTGGGCCAGCAGCACCAGCGCGCCGGCCAGCGCCGTCCAGCGCAGCAGCCGGCCGACCAGGCCGGTGCGCGGCCACAGCCACAGGGCAAAGGCGATCAGCACCAGGCCCAGCAGCAGCAGCGCGGCGCCGTTGGCGTCGGTCTGCCGCGCTGCTACCCAGACCAGCCAGACCGCGCTGAGATAGAGCGGAAAGGCCATCAGCTGCTTGAAGGTTTCCATCCAGGCACCGGGGCGCGGCAGCATGCGCGCCAGCTGCGGGATGAAGCCCAGCAGCAGGAAGGGCAGGGCCAGGCCCAGGCCCAGCAGGGCAAAGACCAGCAGCGAGACCGCGGCCGGTTGGGTCAGCGCAAAGCCCAGCGCCGTGCCCATGAACGGCGCGGTGCAGGGAGTGGCGACCACGGTGGCGAGCACGCCGGTGAAGAACGAGCCGTCCAGCCCGCCGCTGCGGGTCAGCGACTGGCCCAGGCCCATCAGTCCGGTGCCCAGGTGCACCGCGCCCGACAGCGACAGCCCCAGTGCGAACAGCAGGTAGGCGAGCACGCCCACGAATACCGGCGACTGCAACTGGAAGCCCCAGCCGATCGCCTCACCTCCTGCACGCAGCGCCAGCAACAGCCCGGCCACCGCCACACAGCTGAGGATCACGCCCGCGGTGTAGGCCAGTGCGTGCGCGCGCCGGCGCGGTGCGTCCTGCCCGGTCCCCTTGAGGACCGACAGCGCCTTGAGCGACAGCACCGGGAACACGCAGGGCATGAGGTTGAGGATCAGCCCGCCGGCCAGCGCCATCAGCAGGATCAGCGCCAGGCCCGAGCGGGCGGGCGCCGGCGCGGGGAGCGGGACCGGCGCCACCGTGCCGGCGCTGGCGCGGATCTGGTAGGCGCGCGTGCCGTCCGGCTGCTCGGCCACCAGCACTCCCTCGACCGCCACGGGGGCTTCGACGAAGTAGGCGCTGAGCGCCTGCGACAGGCGCAGACCGTCGGCGTCGCGGGCATGCCGCTGCGGCGCGGCGTGGTTGACCAGGTCATTGGCCAGCGGGAAGAACTGCAGCTTGGCGCCCAGGGGCAGGTCGGGGCCGCTGAGGGCCAGGGAGAAGTCCGTGCCTTCGACGGCGTAGCGGGCCTGCCAGCCGGGCGCGGGCTGTGGCAGCTGGGCCCGGGCCCGGGCAAAGGCCGCGGTCCAGCGCGGGTCGGGCGCGGCCTCGGGCCGCACCTGGCGGTCCAGGCTCAGCTCCGCCTGGCCGGGGATGCAGATGTCGGCGCACACCAGCCACTTGGCCAGGGCGCGCAGCCGCAGGCTGCCCCGTGCCTCTGCCGTCACCGTCAGCGGGACCAGGTGCAGGGTTTCCTCGCCGTAGCCGTAGTTGGTCAGCTCGCCCAGACTGTGCAGATGCGGGTAGGGCCAGTGGATGGCGCCGGCGCTCACCCCTGCCGGCAGCGTCCACTGCAGACGCGTGGCCAGGCCGGAATCCCCGGGGTTCTGCCAGTACACGTGCCAGCCCGGTTCGGGTTTCAGGCGCAGGGCGATCCAGTTGGCCTCCCCGGGCACCAGGGCGTTGCGCTCGGCGACCAGCTCGGCCTCGACGTGGGCGGTCTGCACCGGCGCGGCGGTAGCGGTACCGCCGAGCAGCAGCGCGGCGGTGGCAAGAGCGTGCAAAAGGTTCATGAAAGCCGTCCAGGATCGTGGGGCATTGACTGTGTGGCCCCGCATGAGTTCAGTGTAGACCAGCCCGCCGCCCGGCCGGAATCGCACTACAATCGCGGCGCCGGCTGGCGGGAGCCGCAGGCTCTGCGCCGGGCGCCCAACGAGGGAAGTCCCATGACACAAGCTCGCCCGTACGAGGTGGTGGTGTTTGGCGCCACTGGCTTCACCGGTGCGCTGACCGCGCAATACCTGGCCCGCCACGGCGGCGCCGACCTGCGCTGGGCGCTGGCCGGGCGCAACCCCGACAAGCTCAGGCTGGCGCGCGCGCGGCTGGCCGATCTCAACCCGGCCTGCGCCAGCCTGCCGCTGCTGCACGCCGACGCCAGCCAGCCCGACACCCTGCGGGACGTGGCGCGCGCCGCGCGGGTGGTGATCAGCACCGTCGGCCCCTACATCCATTACGGCGAGCCGCTGGTGGCGGCCTGCGCCGAGGCGGGTACCGATTATGCCGACCTCACCGGCGAACCCGAGTTCGTGGACCGCATCTGGCTGCGCCACCACGACCGGGCCCGCGAGACCGGCGCCCGCATCGTCACCTGCTGCGGGTTCGACTCGATCCCGCACGATCTGGGCTGCTGGTTCACCGTGCAGCAGTTGCCCGAGGGCGTGCCGCTGAAGGTGGAAGGCTTCGTGCGTGCCGGCGGCGAGCTCTCGGGCGGGACCCTGCATTCGGCGGTCACCGCGTTCTCGCGCCTGGGTGAATACGCCCGCGTGCGGCGCCAGCGTCGCGAGCAGGAGGGCGAGCCGGTGGACCGGCGCATCGGTACCCTGCGCCCCCACATCCGCTTCGAGAAACGCCTGGGTACCTGGGTGCTGCCGTTCCCGACCATCGATCCGCAGATCGTCTGCCGCAGCGCCGCGGCCGATGACCGCTACGGGCCCGATTTCCGCTACGGCCACTACCTGCAGGTCAAGACCCTGCCCAGGGCGGCCCTGCTGATGGGCGGCGCGGCGGCGCTGCTCGCCGGCAGCCAGCTGCGCTTCACGCGCGAGCGCCTGCTGGCGCTGCGTCCGCCCGGGCAGGGGCCGGGCGAGGAGGCCCGGCGGCAGGGCTGGTTCCGCGTGCGCTTCATCGGCCGCGGCGGCGGGCAGACGGTGATGACCGAAGTCACCGGCGGGGATCCCGGGTACGGTGAAACCTCGAAGATGCTCGCCGAGTCGGCGCTGTGCCTGGCCCGTGACCGCCTGCCCGGGAAGGCCGGCGTACTCACCCCGGCGCAGGCCATGGCGGCGCCGCTGCTGAAGCGGCTGCAGGCGGCCGGCATCGTCTTCAAGGTCCTGAGTCCCGCATGAACGCCGGCCTGTGGATCGCGATGGGGGCCGCCTTCGGCTTTGTCGGCGTGCTGCTCGGAGCCTTCGGCGCCCATGCCCTGAAGGCGCGCCTGGATGCGCCGCTGCTGGAGGTCTGGCAGACCGCGGTGGCCTACCAGTTCTATCACGCGCTGGCGCTGCTCGCGGTCGGGTTGCTGCTGCGCGCCGCACCCAGTGTGCTGCTGCAGGTCGCGGGTCTGTGTTTTGCCGCGGGCATCCTGCTGTTCTCCGGGAGCCTCTACGCCCTGTGCCTGAGCGGCCTGCGCGGGCTGGGGGCGATCACGCCGCTGGGCGGCCTGCTGTTTCTCGCCGGCTGGGCCTGCCTGTTCTGGGCGGCCTGGCGTCAGGGCCCGGCGGCGGGCTGAGTCAGCCGGCGCGGCGGGCGCGGGGGCTGGCGTCCGCGCGCAGGTGTTCCAGCAGCTGCGCGGCGGTGGCCTGCGCCACGCGCGCGACCAGGGCTTCCAGTTGCCGCTCCTGCAGGGGCTGCTGCTGGATCAGCCGCTCCACCTGCCGGGACAGCTCGCTGAGCTGGGCGAGCAGGTTCTGTTCCAGCGCCACGATCTGCCGCTGCAGCGCCTGGTAGTCGGCAGGCGCGGCAGCCGCCGCAGCGGGGCCGGGGGTTGCCGCGGCGGCGGCGAGCCGCTGCTTGATCGCCGCCAGCTCGGCCGAGAAGTCACGGGCCCGTGCGCCGTTGCTGCCGGCCCGTGCCGGTGCGGGTCTTGCGGCCGCTGCCGGGGGTGCGGTCTGGCTCAGGCGCGCGAGGATCTGCGCCAGGCGGTCGCGGCTGGGGGGCTTCTGCAGCACGTCACTGGCGCCGCGGCTGCGCGCCTGGCGGGTGAATTCCTCACCCTCGTTGGAGGAGCAGATCACCACCGGAATCTTGCCGGTGACGGGATTGCTGCGGATCTGCTGCAGGGCCTCGAAGCCGTCGATGCCGGGCATGACGTGATCGAGAAAGATCACTCCGGGCTGGCTGCGCTTGAGCAGGCTCAGCGCTTCCTCGGCGCTCTCGGCGGTTTCCACCTGATAGGCGTGGTGCTCCAGGTGGCGGCGCAGCGCAAAGCGTGCGGACTTGGAGTCGTCCACCACCAGTGCGGATTTGCTGCCCATGCGCGAGCCTCCAGGGATGCGTCGGCCCGACTCTAGCACCGCGGCCGCGGACGGTTAAAGCCGAGCGCCGTTCAGGGCGCCGCGGCCAGTGCCGCGTCCAGCGCCCGGATCAGCTCCGGGCTGTCGGGCTTCACGTCGCTGGCAAAGGCACGCACGCTGCGGCCGTCGCGGCCGATCAGATATTTGTGGAAGTTCCAGCGCGGCTCCTCGCCGGTCGCGGCGATCAGGCCCTGGTAGAAGGGGATGGCCTGCTCTCCCCGGACGGCGCTCTTGCCGAACATCGGAAAGCTCACGCCGTAGTTGATCTTGCAGAAGCGGGCGATCTCGGCCTCGCTGCCGGATTCCTGTCCGCCGAACTGGTCGCTGGGAAAGCCCAGCACCACCAGGCCGCGATCCCGGTAGCGCCGGTAGAGCGCCTCCAGGCCTTCGTACTGTGGGGTGTAGCCGCAGGCGCTGGCGGTATTGACCGCCAGCACGACTTGTCCGCGGTACTGGCAGAGCGATTCCGGCGCGCCGGTGAGGCGGCGCACCTGAGTATCGAACAGGCTGCCGGTGCAGGCGGCGGCCTCCAGGCCCAGGCCGAACAGTCCAGCAGCCACCAGCGCTTTCCACATGACGGATCCTCCGGCAAAGAAGACCGGATCATGCCAGCCCCGCGGGCGGCTGGGCTAACATACACATTTCATCCCCTGGTCACGCGTTCCGGGACGCTCCCCATGCAGATCGGTCCTTACCTGATCGCGCCGGCGCTGGTGCTGGCGCCGATGGCGGGCGTCACCGACCGCCCGTTCCGCAGCCTGTGCCGTCGCCTGGGCGCGGGGCTGTGCGTCTCGGAGATGACCAGCGCCGACCCCACGCTCTGGGCCACGGAAAAATCCCGCCTGCGTTTGGACCACCGCGACGAGCCGGGCCCGATCAGCGTGCAGATCGCCGGCCATGATCCGCAGCAGCTGGCCGCGGCGGCGCGCATGAACGTGGCGCATGGCGCGCAGATCATCGACATCAACATGGGCTGCCCGGCCAAGAAGGTGTGCCAGGTGGACGCCGGTTCCGCCCTGCTGCGCGACGAGGCCCTGGTGGGGCGCATCTGTGCCGCGGTGGTGGCCGCGGTGCCGGTGCCGGTCACGCTGAAGATCCGCACCGGATGGTCCCCCGCCGAGCGCAATGGGCTGCGCATTGCCCGCATCGCGCAGGACTGCGGCATCCGGGCGCTGGCGGTGCACGGCCGTACTCGTGCGGACCATTTCAGCGGTGCCGCCGAATACGACACGCTCGCCGCCATCAAGCGGGCGGTGCAGATTCCGGTACTGGCCAACGGCGATATCGACAGCCCGCAGAAGGCCGCCGCGGTGCTGCGCCAGACCGGCTGCGATGGCCTGATGATCGGCCGTGCCGCGCAGGGCCGGCCGTGGATTTTCCGCGAGATTGCCCACTATCTCGCCACCGGCCAGCAGCTGCCGCCGCCGGCCACGGCGCAGGTCCGCGTCTGGCTGCTCGCGCACCTGGACGAGCTCTATCGCTTCTACGGCGAGGGCCGCGGCGTGCGGGTCGCGCGCAAGCACATCCAGTGGTACTGCCAGTCCGAGCCGAACGCGGCGGCCTTCTGGCGGTCCATCAACCAGCTGACCGATGCCGGCGAGCAGCGGCGCCTGGTGGCCGAGTATCTGTCGGACCCCGGCGCGCTGACGCAGGCGGCCTGATATTCCATACCCCACACGGAGCTTACGCATGAAACTGTTCTACTCCCCCGGTGCCTGTTCGCTGTCCCCCCACATCGTGCTGCGCGAGACGGGCCTGGAGGCCGAGCTGGTCAAGGTGGACCTGCGCGCCCACACCACCGCCGACGGCACCGACTTCTACACCGTCAATCCCAAGGGCTACGTGCCGGTGCTCGAACTCGACAGCGGCGATCGCCTGACCGAGGGTCCGGCGATCGTGCAGTATCTGGCCGACCAGAAACCGGCCACCGGCCTCGCCCCGGCGGCCGGCACCCTGCCGCGCTACCGCCTGCAGGAATGGCTGAACTATCTCTCCACCGAGATCCACAAGAGCTTCAGCCCGCTGTTCAATCCCAAGACCCTGCCGGAAGTGCGCGAGGCCGCGCTGGCCTCGTTCAAGCCGCGTCTGGAATATCTTGCCCGCAGCCTGGACGGCCGCGACTATCTGATGGGCGCTGGCTTCAGCGTGGCCGACGCCTACCTGTTCACGCTGCTCAACTGGGCCGGCTTCGTCAAACTCGATCTCGGGCCCTATCCGCAGCTCAAGGCCTACCAGGCGCGGGTGGCGGCGCGCCCCGCCGTGCAGGCCGCGCTCAGGGCCGAGGGCCTGATCAAGTAATGCGCCTGCTCCACACCATGCTGCGGGTGGGCGATCTGGACCGTGCCATCGCCTTCTATACCGAAGTGCTGGGACTGCAACTGCGCTCGCGGCGCGATTATCCGGAGGGCCGGTTCACGCTCGCCTTCATCGGCTGCGGCGACGGCGGCGCGGAGCTGGAGCTGACGCACAACTGGGATACCACCGCGTACCAGCTGGGCAACGGCTATGGCCACGTCGCCTTTGCCGTGGAAGATGCCCGTGCCGCCTGCGAGCGCGTTCGCGCCCGCGGCGGCCGGGTGACGCGTGAGGCGGGGCCGATGAAGCATGGCAGCACCGTCATCGCCTTCGTCGAGGACCCGGACGGCTACAAGATCGAATTCATCCAGCACCCGGCCGCATGAACACGCAGCCGCAACTGACGGTGTGGTTCGACGGCAGCTGCCCGCTGTGCCGGCGCGAGATTGCCCACTACCGCCGCCTGGACCCGCCGGGCTCCGGCCTGCGCTGGCAGGATCTCACCGCGCCCGACGCCCCCTGGGCCGCGCACGGCCTGGACCATGAATCGGCGATGCGCCGCCTGCACGTGCTGGACGACGCTGGCGGACGATATCTGGGGGTGCCCGCCTTCGTGCAGATCTGGCTGCGCCTGCCGGCCTACCGCTGGCTGGCCCGGCTGCTGCAGGCCCTGCGCCTGACCACCCCGCTGGACCGGCTCTATGCGCGCTTTGCCGATTGGCGCTACCAGCGCCGCTGCCGCGACGGGCTGTGTACCCCGCCGGCCCGCAGATGAGCGCGCCCGGGTTCTACGACGATCTCGAGGCGACCCTCGCCGAGGCCTGGGCGCTGCTGGCCCGCGGCGTGCACGACCGCCAGGCCCCGGCGCACCTGCTCTGCGTCGCCACCACCGACGAGCAAGGTCTGCCGGCGCTGCGTACCGTGGTCCTGCGGCGCTGTTCGCCGCAGGCGCGGCAGCTGGTCTTCCACACCGATACCCGTTCCGCCAAGTGGCGGCAGCTTGAGCGCCACCCGGCGCTGGCGCTGCTGGTGTATGACCCGCGGCACAAGATCCAGCTGCGTCTGAGCGGCCGCGCAGAGCTCGAACACGAGGGCGCGCAGATCGACAGCCTGTGGGCCAGCATGGCGCCGATGAGCCAGCACTGTTACGGCGTCAGCCAGGCCCCCGGCAGTCTCGCCGCCGATCCCCAGGCCGCCCTGCAGCGCGCGGCAGAGCCGGCGGGCCGCGCCCACTTCGGCCTGGTGACGGTGCGGGTGCAGACGCTGGAATGGCTGTATCTGGCCGCCCGGGGACATCGCCGCGCGCGGTTTGACTGGCGCGACGACGGCTGGCAGAAAACTTGGCTGGTGCCCTGAGCAAGTCCAGACAGGGCGGGCTGCCCGGTGGCAATGTTGAATGCTGCCGGCCCAGGAGGAAAAACCCTATTGGACGCCATACAAAAAAGGTATAGAGTCGGCAGCGCATCCGTTTCAAGCGGCGTTACGCTTCAGATTCTGAAGTTACGGCCGCCCCGCTGACCTGCTACAAGCGCAGTGCCACGGAAGGCCCGACGGCTTCGGCTGATCCCGTTACCTCTCTTGATCGCTTGCACCCTGCAGGCTGCGGCTGCCTGCTTTCCAGCAATCCAGATGAAAGGTAGCGTACATGAGCAATACTCTGAGCACCGGCACGGTGAAGTGGTTCAACGATGCCAAGGGCTTCGGCTTCATCACCCCGGAAAATGGCGGTGAAGACCTGTTTGCCCACTTCCGCGAGATCCAGGGCACGGGTTTCAAGACCCTCAAGGAAGGGCAGCGCGTGGAGTTCGAGGTCAAGCGCGGCCCCAAGGGCCTGCAGGCGGCCTCGATCCGCCCGCTCTGATCGCCTGACGCTGAATTGATTTTCATTGCAGACCGCAGCGGCCGCTGCGGTCTTTTTTTGTGCGCCTGCTAGCCCTGGGCGGCTTCGCGCGCCGCCTTGGCGGCCTCGAACTTGCGCTTGCCGGGCAGGATGCCCATCAGCTTGCAGATGATGCCGAGCATGATCTCGTCGGCGCCGCCGCCGATGGAGACCAGGCGGCTGTCGCGGTAGGCGCGGGCGATGTTGGATTCCCACATGTAGCCCTGGCCGCCCCAGAACTGGAGCAGCGCGTCGGTCACCTCGCGGCCGACGCGGCCGGCCTTGAGCTTGGCCATGGAGGCGAGCAGGGTGGCGTCGCGGCCGGCGACGTATTCCTCGGTGGCGGAGTACACCAGGGTTTTCAGGCACTCGACCTCGGTGCGCAGCTCGGCCATGCGGAAGTGCACGTACTGGTTGTCGAGAATGCTCTGGCCAAAGGCCTGGCGCTGCCGGGTGTAGGCGATGGTCTCGTCGATCAGGCCGAACAGGCCGTCGATGCCGCTGGCGGCGCCGAAGATGCGTTCTTCCTGGAACTGCAGCATCTGGTACATGAAGCCCATGCCTTCCTGGCCGATCAGGTTGCGGCGCGGCACACGCACGTTGTCGAAGAAGATCATCGCCGTGTCGGAGGCGCGCATGCCGAGCTTGTCGAGCTTGGTCCGGCGGTCCACGCCCTTGGCGTCCAGCGGCACGATCACCAGTGACTTGTTCTGGTGCGCCTTGCCCTCGCCGGTATTCACCAGCGTGCACGCCCAGTCGGACTGCGTGCCGTTGGTGATCCACATCTTGGAACCGTTGATCACGTAATCGCCGCCGTCCCGCGTTGCGGTGGTCTTGATGCTCGCCACGTCCGATCCGGCGCCCGCTTCCGAGACCGCGATGGAGCAGCACATGTCGCCCGCGATCACCGGGGCGAGGTATTCCCGGCGCAGCTCGTCCGAGCCGAAGCGCGCCAGTGCCGGCGTGGCCATGTCGGTGATCACGCCGATGGCCATGGGCAGCGAGCCGTTGAGCGCGTTGCCCAGCGCCTGCGCGAACATCAGTTCGTAGGAGTAGTCCAGGCCCATGCCGCCAAAGGCTTCCGGCTTGTTGATGCCGAGCAGCCCGAGCGCGCCCATTTTCTTGAGCACCTCGTGCGCCGGCCAGATGCCCGCCTGCTCCCACTCGGCGACGTGCGGGTTGAGCTCCTCCGTCACAAATTTCTTGACGGTGCGGTACAGCTCCTGATGTTCGTGGGTAAGAATCATTACCTTAATCCGGTGGGAATACGCTGAGGTTTTATAGGGGCAGGAGCCGGTTCAAGTCAAAGCCGACGTTTTCAACCAGCTCGCTGGGTAACTCTCGTTACCTTGAGTCCCGCACGGGTGCGATCTCCAGCTCGAAGAGCAGCGGCCAGCATTTGCCGGTGACGTAGAAGCGGTCGCGCTGCGCGTCGTGGGCGATGCCGTTGAGGACGTGCTCGCGCGGATCCCAGCCCGGCGGTGGTCCAAAGCGCTGGCGCAGCGGCGCCAGCCGCACCCAGGCCTCCACCTCGCCGCTCTGCGGGTGGATCACCGCCACGTCGTCGCGCATCCAGACGTTGGCCCAGATCCGCCCGCGCGCAAATTCCAGTTCGTTGAGCAGCCGCAGCGGCTGCCCCCGGTCGCGCACGGTGAGGCTGCCGGTCACGCGCGCGTCGCCCGGGTCGAGGAAATGCAGCTGCGCGGAACCGTCGCTCATGATCAGCTGACGGCCGTCGTGGGTCAGGCCCCAGCCCTCCGTCCGGTAGCGGAAATTGCCGACGGGTTTGAGGTCGAGATCGAACAGCAGACCGATGCGCTCACGCCAGGTGAGCTGCCAGATGCGCTCGCGGAAAACCGTCACGCCCTCGCCGAAAAGTTGCGCATCCAGCGCAAATCGGCGCAGCACGCGACCGCTCTCGAGATCTTTTTCGTAGAGCGCGGAGCGCCCGTACTGCCCGGTGCTCTCGATCAGTTTTCCATCGTGCAGGACCAGTCCCTGCGTGTAGTGGGAAACATCGTGCGCAAGCTCGCGCAGCACGGTGTAGTCAAGGGTTCGCGCAGTTTGCGCACTCGCCGTCGCGAGCGTGCAGAGCATCCACAACGCGCAACCACTGAGCCAGATTTTCAACGCGCACCTCCGCGGTGTTTGAAACTCTCCAAAACAAAGATGTTGATTTTTTCTATTTTTATCAGTAGAAATTCACACTCATGGAATTACATATTCCATCGTGGACGCGGACGATCCGCGCTTGATCTGGAGGATTTTGACATGGCGACAACTGCGAAGAAGGCCGCTCCCAAGGCGGCAGCGAAGAAAAAACCGGCGGCCAAGAAAGCGGCTGCCAAGAAAAAGCCGGTAGCCAAGAAGGCCGCGGCCAAGAAAAAGCCCGCCGCCAAAAAGGCAACGGCCAAGAAGAAAACCGCCAAGAAGAAGCCGGCCAAAAAGTCCGCGGCCAAGAAGGCCGTCGGCGCCGTGAAAAAGGTCATTGCCAAGGCCAAAGCGGCTGCCAAGAAGTAATGAAACGGCCCGCGAGGGCCGTTTTCGTTTGGCAGATGGATCCTGACGGGCGGTGTCACAGCCGCCCGGTCTTTAAGGACCGAATCGTCGGTGTCCTTGCCCGGCTACAATGCCGGCATCAAGTCAAGGACTGCCCATGATCCGCAGCATGACGGGCTATGCCCGCGCCGAAAGCGCCACCCCTTCTGGACGTATCAGCTGGGAGATGCGCTCGGTCAATCACCGCTATCTCGATCTGCAGTTCAAGCTCCCGGAAGAATTCCGTCTTCTGGAGAACGAGCTGCGCACCCAGGCTGCCGCCCACATCGCGCGCGGCAAGGTGGAGTGCGGTCTGCGCTATCAGCGCGAGAGCGCCCCCGCCGACAGCCTGCAGCTCGATCTGCCGCGCCTTGCCGGATTGCGCCAGGCGCTGGATACCGTCACCGCCGAGCTCGGTGCGACGGCCGTGCCCGATCCGCTGCGGGTGCTCGGCTTTCCCGGTGTGCTGCGCCAGGAACAGGCCGACTTCACACCGCTGCTGACCCAGGCGCGCGAGCTTTTCGGCCAGGTGCTGCAGGATTTCACCGACACCCGCGCCCGTGAAGGCGAGCGGCTCGCCGGATTCCTGCGCGAGCGCTGCGAGACGCTCACGCAACTGGTGGCACAGGTGCGCACACGCGCCCCGCAGGTGCGCGACCAGTGGGCCGACAGGCTGCGTGGCCGCTGCGCGGAACTCGGCGTGGAGGTGGAGCCCGCGCGCCTCGCGCAGGAAGTGGCGCTGGCCGCGCAGCGGCTGGACGTGGAGGAGGAAATGTCACGCCTGGCCAGCCACATCGAGGAAGTCGCGCAGAGCCTGCGCCGCGGCGAATCCGTGGGCCGCCGCCTGGATTTCCTCATGCAGGAACTCAACCGCGAGGCCAATACCCTCTCCTCCAAGTCGCAGGATGCCGAGATGACCCGCTGCGGGGTGGAGATGAAGGTACTCATCGAACAGATGCGCGAGCAGGTACAGAACATTGAGTAAGGTGCGCGGCAGCCTGGTGATCGTGTCCGCCCCCAGCGGTGGCGGCAAGACCAGTCTCACGCGGGCCCTGGTGCCCTGGCTGGCCGAGCGTGGCGTGGCGGCGGCGATCTCGGTTTCCTACACCACCCGCGCGCCGCGCCCCGGCGAGCAGGACGGGGCGCACTACCACTTCATAGACGATGCGCGCTTTGCCGCCATGGTGGCGGGCGGTGAATTCCTGGAGCACGCCGAAGTCTTCGGGCGCCGCTACGGCACCGGCCGCGGCCGCACGCAGGATCTGCTCGACCAGGGTGTGGACCTGATCCTCGACATCGACTGGCAGGGCGCGCGGCAGGTTCGTGCCCAGGTGCCGGACGTGGCCAGCATCTTCATCCTGCCGCCCTCGCTGGAGGAGCTGGAGCGCCGCCTGCGCAGCCGCGGACAGGACAGCGATGAAGTGATCCGCCGCCGCATGGCCGCCGCCATGGATGAAATGGCCCACTACCCCGAATACGCGCACCTGCTCATCAACGCCGACTTTCAGCGGGCGCTGGAGCAGCTGGGCGCGCTGTTCCTGGAGCGCCGGCTGCAGACCCCCCGGCAGCAGGCGGCCCAGGCCGCCCTGCTGGGCGCCCTGCTGGCCAAATAGGGGCCGTTCCGCTATCCTTCGCGGCCGTTTTGGCTGCCCAGCAGGTTATGTGCCATGGCCCGTGTCACCGTTGAAGACTGTCTGAACCAGATTCCCAACCAGTTCGATCTGACCCTGGTCGCCGCCAAGCGTGCGCGCCAGCTCGCCCGCGGCGCCGAAGCGCGCCTGCCCTGGGGCAACCACAAGTCCACGGTGCTCGCCCTGCGCGAGATCGCCGAGGGCCACACGGACAAGAGCGTGCTCGACGAGGCCGATCTGCCCGCCGTGCAGCAGCCCAAGGTGGAGCTCGAAGCGCTGGACCCCTCCTTCGACGCCTGAGGCGCCACCCAAGACCAAGCCAAGGCCCGCTCTGCGGGCCTTTTTTATGGGCCCGGTTCACTATACTCGGCACATGGCCGAGCCCACCGTCATCCAGCGCATCAGCACGGCGTTGCGCACCCGCAGCGCAGAGCGCGAGTTTGGCGTGGAAAACCTCTGCCGGCTGCTGGAATCCTACCTGCCGGCGGACCATATCGCCGAGGTGCGCCGTGCCGGCGAATTCGCCACCCGCATGCACAGCGGGCAGAGCCGCACCTCGGGTGAGCCTTACGTCTATCACCCGCTGGCGGCGGCGCGCATCCTCGCCGAGATGCGCATGGATCACACCACGCTGATGGCGGTGATCCTGCACGACGTGATCGAGGACACCGGCATCTCCAAGGAATCCCTGGCGCTGGAATTCGGCCAGGACGTGGCCGAGCTGGTGGACGGGGTCAGCAAGATCGGCAAGATCGAGGGCATGAGCCGCGCCGAGCGGCAGGCGGAGAGCTTCCGCAAGCTGCTGCTGGCGATGACCCAGGATCTGCGCGTGATCCTGGTCAAGCTCGCCGACCGCCTGCACAACATGCGCACGCTGGACCACAGCACGCCGGAAAAGCGCCGCCGCGTGGCGATGGAGACGCTCGACATCTACGCGCCGATCGCGCAGCGCCTGGGCATCCAGGCCATCCGTACCGAGCTGGAGGATCTGGCCTTTGCCAATCTCTACCCGCGCCGTTTCGCGGTGCTCAGCGAGGCGGTGCAGGCGCAGCTGGGCGACACCAAGAAGCTGATCCGTGAAGTGGAGCAGAAGCTCTCCGTGTCGCTGCGCGAGGAAGGTGTCGGCGCCACCGTGGTCGGGCGCGAGAAGAACATCTTTGGCATCTACCAGAAGATGCGCAAGAAGAAACTCAAGCTGCTCAAGGTCATGGACCTGCTCGGGTTCCGCGTGCTGGTCTCCAAGGTGGACGACTGCTATCGCGCGCTGGGCGTGGTGCATCACGTGTACAAGCCGGTGCCGGGCGAGTTCGACGACTACATCGCCAATTCCAAGGGCAACGGCTACCAGAGCCTGCATACGGCCTGCATCGGGCCGGGCGGGCAGAAGATCGAAGTGCAGATCCGGACTCGCGAGATGCACCACATCGCCGAGTCGGGCATCGCCGCACACTGGCAGTACAAGCTGGGTGTGGCGGGTGGTGGTGGCCCGTCGGCCTCGCAGGTGCGTGCCCGCGAGTGGCTGCGCAGCCTGTTCGACAGCTACGGCGGCGGCGGCGCGCTGGATTTCGTCGAGAACGTCAAGGTGGATCTGTTCCCGGACGAGGTCTATGTCTTCACCCCGCACGGTGAGATCCGGCGCCTGCCCAAGGGCGCCACGCCCGTGGACTTTGCCTATTCCGTGCACTCCGAGCTTGGCGAGCGCTGCGTGGCCGCGCGCGTGGACGGCAGCCTGGAGCCGCTCAACACGCCGCTGCGCAATGGCCAGACCGTGCAGATCATCACCGCGCGCCATGCGCGGCCCAATGCCGCCTGGCTCAACTTCGTCAAGACCGCCAAGGCGCGCAACTCGGTGCGCAGTTTTCTCAAGAGCCAGCGTGAGGACGAGGCCATCCGGCTCGGCCGCCGCCTGCTGGAGATCGCACTGCGTGAGCTCGGGGTGGCGCTGGTGGTGCTCAAGGAAGAGGCGGTCACCTCGCCGATACTCGAGAGCCTGGGGCTCAAGGACATGGAAGACCTCTACGCCACCATCGGCACCGGCAACCGCCTGGCGCCGGTGGTGGCGCGCCAATTCCTGCCGGGCGGCGCCGTGGCCAGACAGCCCGGCGGCAGCGCGGCGCTGGCCATCGAGGGCACCGAGGGCCTGGTGCTCGATTACGCACGCTGCTGCCGGCCCATCCCCGGTGACGATATCCGCGGCCATGTCTCCATGGGTCGCGGCATCGTGGTCCATCGCGTGGACTGCCGCCACGCCAAGGCGCGGCCGCAGGACTGGGTCTCACTGGCCTGGTCCGAGCGGGTGCTGGGCGACTACCTCGCCGAGATCCGCATCAAGAGCAGCAACAAGCGCGGCTTGCTGGCACGCGTCACCGGCGAGATCGCCAGCACTGACGCCAGTATCGAGAACGTACAGATGCCCGACCGTGCCGGCGGCGAGGCGCTGGAGATGCGTTTCATCCTGGCGGTGAAAAACCGCGTGCATCTGGCACGCGTGCTGCGCCGCCTGCGTCGTATCGAGGGCGTGGAACGCGTCAACCGCGCCTGATCCCCATCCGCACAGAGGAGCACAGCATGCAGCGCAGCATCATCAGCACGCCGGAGGCGCCCGCCGCCATCGGCACCTACTCCCAGGCGGTGAGGGTGGGGCAGACGGTCTATCTCTCCGGCCAGATCCCGCTCGACCCGCAGAGCATGCAGATGGTCAATGCGACGATCGAGGACGAGATCCACCAGGTGTTCCGCAACCTGCGCGCCGTCGCCGTCGCTGCCGGCGGCAGCCTGCGTGACGTGGCCAAGCTCAATCTCTACCTGACCGATCTCGCCCACTTCACCACGCTCAACCAGATCATGGGTGAATATTTTCAGCCGCCGTTCCCCGCCCGCGCCGCCGTCGGCGTGGCCAGCCTGCCGCGCGGCGCGCGGGTGGAAGCCGACGCGATTCTGGTACTTGAACAAGGCGCTTAAAACCCGGCCGCCGGTCACGCTCGAGACCGCGGTCACCTATCTCAAGGGCTGCGGCCCGGCGCTGGCCACGCGCCTGCGCCAGCTCGGCATCGAGCGCATCCAGGACCTGCTGTTCCATCTGCCCAGCCGCTACGAGGACCGCCGCCGCCTCACGCCCGTGGTGCAGCTGGTGGACGGCAGCGAGGCGCTGATCCGTGCCCGCATCCTGCACGCCGAGGTGCGCTACGCCGGCCGCCGCTCGCTGCGCGTGCTGGTGGACGACGGCAGCGCCCCGCTGCTGCTGCGTTTCTTCCATTTCAACGAAGCACAGAAACAGGCGCTGGCGCCGGGTCGCTGGGTGCAGGCCTTCGGCAGTGCCCGCCACGGCGCCCAGGGCTGGGAGATGGTGCACCCGGAATATCGCGCCGCCGACGCCCCGGAGGGCTTCAGCCTCGATACCGCCCTGACCCCGATCTACCCGCTCAGCACCGGGCTCACGCAGGCACGGTTGCGGATCCTTGCCGCCGCCGCGCTGGAGGTGGCTGAACGCGAGGCCACGCTGCGCCGCGCGATCCCGGGCCTGCAGGGCCCGGACACGATCAGCGCGCTGCGCCTGATCCACCAGCCGCAGAGCGAGGACGACGTGCGCCTGCTGCTGCAGGTCCGCCACCCTGCGCAGCAGCGCCTGATCCGCGAGGAACTGCTGGCCCATCAGCTGTGCATGCGCTGGCTGCGCGGCGTGATCAAGGACCGTCCGGCGCCAGCCATCCGCGGCCTGCCGGCTGCGCGCGACGCCCTCACCGCCCGCCTGCCGTTTGCCCTCACGCGCGCCCAGCAGCGGGTACTGGAGGACATAGGCCGCGATCTGGACCAGCCCCGGCCGATGCTGCGTCTGGTGCAGGGCGATGTCGGCTGCGGCAAGACCCTGGTGGCGGCCTGTGCCATGCACGCTGCCGCCCGCGCCGGCTACCAGTCGGCGCTGATGGCGCCCACCGAACTGCTGGCCGAGCAGCACGCGCTGAACTTCACCCATTGGCTGGCGCCGCTGGGCGTGACCGTGGTGCTGCTCTCCGGCCGCCAGAAGAAAGCCGAGCGCGAGGCCAGCCTGCGTCTGATCGCCAGCGGCGAGGCGGCGATCGTGGTCGGCACCCACGCCATTTTCCAGGACAGCGTGCAGTTCGCGAAGCTGGCGCTGGCGGTGGTGGACGAGCAGCACCGTTTCGGCGTTCAGCAGCGCCTGGCGCTGCGCGACAAGGGCGCGCGCGGCCTCACGCCGCACCAGCTGATCATGAGCGCCACCCCGATTCCGCGCACCCTGGCGCAGACGCTGTACGCCGATCTGGACGTCAGCATCATCGACCAGCTGCCTCCCGGCCGCATGCCGGTGAAGACCGTCGCCTTCAGCAACGAACGCCGCGCCGAGGTGCTGGCGCGCATCGGCGAAGTCTGCGCCGCCGGCCGCCAGGCCTACTGGGTATGTACGCTGGTGGAGGAATCCGACCAGCTCGAGGCCCAGGCCGCCGAGGACACCGAGCGCCTGCTGCGCGAGGAGCTGCCGCAGCTGCAGATCGGCCTGGTCCACGGCCGCATGAAGGCGGAACTCAAGGAGGCGCAGATGCGCGCGTTCAAGGAGGGGCGCACCCAGCTGCTGGTCGCCACTACCGTGATCGAGGTGGGCGTGGACGTTCCCAACGCCAGCATCATGATCATCGAGAACGCCGAGCGGCTTGGCCTCTCCCAGCTGCACCAGCTGCGCGGCCGGGTGGGGCGCGGCAAGCAGGAGAGCCAGTGCGTGCTGATGTACCAGCCACCGCTGTCCTCGCCGGCACGGGCGCGTCTGGCCGTCATGCGCGAGACGCACGACGGCTTCGTCATTGCCCAGAAGGACCTGGAACTGCGCGGCCCCGGTGAGCTGCTCGGCCGCCGCCAGACCGGCGTGGTGGGGCTCAAGATCGCCGATCCGGTGCGCGACAGCGCGCTGCTCGAACCGCTGCAGGAAGTGGCCGACGCGCTGCTCACCCGCGCGCCCGCCGATGCGCGGGCGCTGATCCACCGCTGGGTGGGCAACATGGAACGCTACGCGCAGGTCTGAGCCTTCCCCCTGTTGCTGCGGGTGCGCGGGCTCGTAAGATGCGCACATGGCCACACGACCTCCCGGAAAACTGCGCATCATCGGCGGCGAGTACCGCCGCCGGCTGATCGAATTCGATACCAGCTCGGACGTGCGGCCCACTCCCGACCGTGTGCGCCAGACGGTGTTCGACTGGCTGGCCCCGGTCATCACCGGCATGCGCTGCGCCGACCTGTTCGCCGGCAGCGGCGCGATGGGCCTGGAAGCACTGTCGCGCGGCGCCGCGCACGTCACTTTTGTGGAAAGCGCGCCACGCCAGGCCAGCATGATCCGCGAGGCTTGCCGCATGCTGCGCGCCACGCAGACCGACGTGACCACCATGGACGCGCTGTATTTCATCGAGCAGACCTGGCACCGCTTCAATCTGGTGTTTCTCGATCCGCCCTACGGCGGTGATCTGCTGGCCCGCGCGCTGGTGGACCTGCCCAAGATGCTGGCGCCGGACAACCGCATCTACCTCGAATGGCCGCAGGGCCGGCCGCCGCCGCTGCCGCCCGGTTTCGAGCTGCTGCGGGAAAAGCAGGCGGGAAAGGTATGCTTCGCCCTGGCCACCTACCGCGCGCCCGCCTGAACAGCCGGCCTTTACGGGGATCCTCCGCATGAACATCGTCGCCGCGTATTCCGGGACCTTCGATCCGATCACCCTCGGACACAACGACATCATCCACCGCGCCGCCCGCATGTTTCCGCGCCTGATCGTCGCCGTGGGTCTGAACCCGGCCAAGAGTCCGCGCTTCAACCTCGAAGAGCGCGTGGCGCTGATCGAGGCCTGCGTGCGGGATCTGCCCAACGTCGAGGTCAAGGGCTTCAGCGGCCTGGTAGTGGACTTCGCACGCGAGAACAAGGTCAACGTCCTGGTGCGCGGCGTGCGCACCGTGGGTGATGTGGACTACGAAAAGCAGATGGCGGTGATGAACCGCGATCTCTACGCCCAGCTCGATACGGTGATGCTCGCGCCCAGCCCGGAATTTGCCCACCTGTCGTCCAGCCTGGTGCGCGAACTGGCCGGACTCGGCGCGCCGGTGGAGAAGCTGGTGCCCAAGCCGGTCATCAAGCCGCTGCTGGAGCGCTTTGGCCGCCCGACCGCCGCCGAGCGCGTGCGCCGCACGCGTTCGCGCTGAGCCCATGGCGCTCAAGATCACCCACGAATGCATCAACTGCGACGTCTGCGAGCCGGTGTGCCCCAATCACGCCATCTCGCAGGGGGTGGAAATCTATGAGATCGACCCCGCGCTGTGCACCGAATGCGTCGGGCACTTCGATCTGCCGCAGTGCCGCACGGTGTGTCCGGTGGACTGCATCCCGCTCGATCCGGAGCATGTCGAGACGCCCGAGCAGCTCCGGGCCAAGTTTCAGCAGCTGATCAAGGGGCTGACATGAAGCACCTGCGTGGCCTGTGCCTGCTGCTCGCCGTATTCCTGCCCTGGGGCACCGCCGCTGCGGCACTGCCCGGCCATGCCTGCGCCACCGCCCACCCGCTGGCCACCCAGGCCTGCATCGGCGTGCTGCGCGAGGGTGGCAATGCCTTTGACGCGGCGGTCGCCGCCAGCGCCGCGCTGGCGGTGGTGGAGCCCACCGGCTCGGGTCTGGGCGGCGGCGGCTTCTGGCTGCTGCACCGCGCGGCAGACGGCGCAGACATTTTTGTGGACGGACGCGAGACCGCGCCCGCGGCGGCGCATCCGGACATGTACCTGAACGCCAGGGGCGAGGCCGTGGCCAAGCGCTCGCGCGACGGGGCACTGGCCGCCGCCATTCCGGGCGAGCCTGCCGCGCTGGTACATCTGGCCCAGCACTACGGCAGCCGGCCTCTGGCGCAACTGCTGGCGCCCGCCATCGTCCACGCCCGCGAGGGATTCGAGGTGGACGCCAAGCTGGCCGATGCCTTCGCCCGGCACTGGCCGCGCTTTTCGCCCGCTGCCCGCCGCACGCTGGGGATCGCAGGCCGCGCGCCGCGTGCCGGCGAACGCCTGCGCCAGCCGGATCTGGCCGTGGTGCTGGAACGTCTGGCCCGCGACGGCCGTGCCGGATTCTACGAGGGCGAGACCGCCCGCCTGCTGGTCAGGGGCGTGCGCGCGGCGGGCGGCATCTGGACGCTGGAAGACCTGCGCCGCTACCGGGTGGTGGAGCGCAGCCCGCTGGTGAGCTGGTTCCGCGATTACCGTATCGTCAGCGCGCCGCCGCCGTCGGCGGGCGGGCTGGCACTGGCCCAGGTTTTCGGCCAGCTCGAGGCGCTGGGTGTCAGCGCCCTGCACGGGCCCGAGTTCACCCATCTGCTGGTGGAAGCGCTGCGGCGCGCCTACCGCGACCGCGCCGCCTATCTGGGCGACCCCGATTTTGTCAGCCTGCCATTGGTGCACCTGGCCTCGCGCAGCTATGCGCGCGCGCTCGCCAGCAGCATCCAGCGGGATCGCGCCACGCCCAGTGCCGCGCTGCCGCCGGCCGAGCCGACCGACGAGGGGACCGACACCACGCACTTCTCGGTGGTGGACGCGCAGGGCAACCGCGTGGCCGGCACCCTCTCCCTCAATCTGCCCTTTGGTTCCGCAGACCTGGCGCCGGGCACCGGCGTGCTGCTCAACGACGAGATGGACGACTTCGCCGCCAGCACCACCGCGTCCAATGCCTACGGCCTGATCGGCTCGCAGGCCAATCGCATCCAGCCCGGCAAGCGTCCGCTGTCGTCCATGACCCCGACCTTTGTCGAAGGCCCGCGCGGCCTGCTGGTGCTGGGCACTCCCGGTGGCAGCCGCATCATCAGCATGGTGCTGCTCGGCATCCTCGAGTGGATGGACGGCGGCGACGCGACGGCCGTGGTGGCGCGCGGGCGTCTGCACCACCAGTACCTGCCCGACGTGCTCCAGTTCGAGCCGGGCGCGCTGAGTCCCGAGGTCCTGGACGCGCTCAAGGCCCGTGGCCATGCCCTCAGGCCGCTGGACAGCGCCTACGGCAATCTCCAGGCAGTGCTCTTCGACGCCGCCAGCGGCCGGCTCGACGCCGCTGCCGATCCGCGCGGCGTCGGCAGCGCCGTGGTGGTGGCCCATCCATGAGCGCGATCCTGGACTGGCTGGCGCTCGGCGGCCCGGTGATGTGGATCCTGGCCGTGCTCTCGGTGCTGGGCCTGACCCTGATCCTCGCCAAGCTCTGGGAATTCACCGAGCAGAAAGTCTGGAGCCGTGACTTTGTCGCGCCCGCGCTGCAGCTCTGGCGTGGCGGTCAGGCCGAGCAGGCGCTGGCGCTGCTGTCTGCGCATCCGGGCCCGCTCGCGGCGCTGCTCGCCGTGGCGGTGCGCGAGCGTCAGGCCGGCACGGCGCTCCCGGACGCCCGCGAGCGTCTGGCCGCGCTCGCCGCCGTGCATCTGGACCGGGCACGCAGCCTGTTCCGGCCGCTGGAAGTGATCGCCACACTGGCGCCGCTGCTGGGCCTGCTGGGCACGGTGCTGGGCATGATCGAAGCCTTCCAGCGCCTCCAGGCCGCAGGCGAGCGCGTGGATCCGGCGCTGCTCTCCGGCGGTATCTGGGAAGCCCTGCTCACCACCGCCGCGGGACTGATCGTCGCCATTCCCGCCGTCGCCGCGCTCAACGGCCTGGAGCGCGTGGTGGAAACCCTGCACCGCGACCTGGAAGCGGCACTCAGCGAGCTGCTCACCCACCACCCGGGCGCTGCCGTGCCCGCGCGCTGAATGCAGATCACCCGGCCGCCGCGGCGCGTGCACCGCCTGCCTCTGGTGTCGCTGGTGGATGTGGTGTTCATCCTGCTGTTCTTCTTCATGCTGGCCTCCAGCCCCGCACGGGACCCGCGCAGCGTGCCGGTGACGCTCGGGGCTGGTGGCGCGTCCGGCGCCAGCGGCCCGGCCCAGGTACTGGAAGTGTGGTCCGGCACCGAGTTGCTGATCGGTGGCACGCCGCTGGCGCTGAGCGCCCTGCCCGCCTACCTGCAGGCACAGCCGCCGCTGCAGCTGCGTCTGCGCGCCGGCCCGCAGGCGCGGCTGCAGGATCTGCTCGGCGTCATGGACCAGCTGCACGCTGCCGGCTGGGCCCATGTGCTGGAGGCCCCGCCGTGAAAGTGCGCGTGAACCTGCGCCGCCGCGGAGCCGCCGGTGACTACGATCTGCTGCCCTTGATCAACATCGTGTTCCTGCTGCTGGTGTTCTTTCTGCTCTCCGCCACGCTGGCGCCGGTTGATGACCTCGGCCATCTGCCCGCCAGCGCCCAGGCCCGGGCAGGCCGGGACGAGCCCAGCGTGCTGCGCGTGCGCGCCGACGGCGCGCTGGAATTTGCCGGCGTCCCCCTGCCGCCCGCCGAATTGCCCGCCGCCGCCCGCGCCTGGCAGCAGGCCCACCCTGACCTTGCGCTGCCGGTGGAGGCCGATGCCGGCGCATCGGCACCCGCCTTTCTGCGCCTGCTCCACAGCCTGCGCGATGCAGGCGTGCAGCAGGTACGGCTGCGGGCGCGGCCCGCCGGCGCCGGATGAGAGCCCACCACACCGCCTCGTTTGTCCTGGCGCTGGGCCTGCACCTGGTGCTGGTGACCGGGGTCTGGCTGATCCATCTGGCACTGCCGCCGGCAGACCCGCCCGGCCGCGACGTCGGCAGCCGCGACGCCGCCCCCGCGGTGCTGCTCGACCTCGCCGCGCTGGCGCCTGTGCCCGTGGAGGCCCCCGTCGCCGCGGCCCCGCAGCAGGCCGCCGCCGCAGAGCCGGCCGGGGATGAGGGCGCGAGAGAGAACTATTTCACCCGTCTGCGCCGCCATCTGCAGCGCTTCCGCCCGCTGGGGGCCACCGATCTGCCGCTGGCCGCCCGGCCGGTCAGCGTGCATCTGGACATCCGCGCCGACGGCAGCCTGGCGGCGCTGCGGCTGGCCGGCAGCAGCGGCGATCCCGCACTCGACGCCGAGGCCCTGGCGCTGGTACGCCGCGCCGCGCCACTGCCGGCGCCGCCGCAGGCCCTGCGGGTGATCGTGCCGGTGAGTGTGGTGGCGGCAGACTGAAGAGACGCCGGCCGAGCTCAGCCGGCCAGGCGCAGGAGCGCCTCGCGGTCAATGGCGCGCGGCCGCCGGCGCAGGGTGGAGTAGTCACCGGTGCGCGCCAGCTCGCGGATGTGCGCCTGGTGTGCCTGGATGGCTTCCAGGTAAGGGTTGGCGCCGCCGAAGAACACGCTCAGGTAACGGTGGCAGCCCTGGAAATAGCCTTCCAGACGCTCGTCCCAGACGCGGGCGTGGAAGCGTGGCGTGGTCTCCAGCAGTTCCTCCACGCTGTGGTAGATCGGCTCGGGCCCGCCGGCGCGGCGCGGCCCGGCGAGCCCGCAGATGCGGAATTCCGGGTAGAGGAAGTCACGGCATTTTTCCAGGTAGCAGGCGTCGGAGGTCTGCGCCAGCAGGTCGGCGCTGGCCACCAGAAAGCCCAGCATGCGGTCCCGGGGGGCGTGTACCGGAATGCTGTCCAGCGGCTTCTCGTAGCCGGTGAAATGCACCAGCTCGGCGGCCAGATCGGCGTGCGCGCCCAGGCCAAAATCCGCCAGGTGCTGGCGCAGGTACTCGGCGCTGCGCGCCACGTGGCTGAGCGTGTATTCGGCACCGTTGCGGGCTGCATCGGTGTCGCGGCGCACGTAGCCCGCGTCGTGAAACAGGGCGATGGCGATGCCGAGCATGCCGCGCTCCATCCCCAGCTGGCGCTCCGGCTCGGCCAGCTCGTGCCCGCAGTAGAGCCGGGCAAAGGCCAGCGCGCAGTCGAGGCTGTGCTGGGCGTCGTGATAGGGCGTATCGCAGCCGGCGTAGCCGGGCAGGGTGCCGGCATAGAGCTGCACAAAGCCCTCGAAGGCGCGGCGCACGGGACTGAGGTCCGCCTGCCGGTCCTGCGCCTGCAGCAGCTCGCAGACGGCGGCGCAGACCGCATCGGGTTCTGCCACGCAGACCGTATTGGTAACGTCGTAGTGGCGGCGGCGATCAGACAGGGCGGATGGCGTGCGCATAATCTGTGCAAAGCCTAATCAGATTGTGGCCAGCGACCGCGACCGTGTTCACAGTTGCACCCGCGTTTGCGAACGGTGTCGCGCGCTCGTGGGCTGCGCCGCCGGTGCGGCGGATTACAGGCCGAATTCGGCCAGCACCGGCGCGTGGTCGGAGGGGCGCTCCAGGCGCCTGGGCGCGGTATCCACCGCCCAGCTCCGGCAGCGCGCTGCCAGCGGCGCGCAGACCAGCAGGTGGTCGATGCGCAGGCCCAGATTGCGGCGGAATGCGGCCTGGCGGTAATCCCACCAGGTGAAGGTCTGCGGTGCCTGCGGCAGCAGGCTGAAACTGTCCTGCAGCCCCAGGTCCAGCAGCGAGGCAAACGCCTCGCGCTCGGGCGCCGAGCACAGGATGTTGCCTTCCCAGACCGCCGGGTCGTGGGTGTCCTCCGGCCGCGGGGCGATGTTGAAATCGCCCACCACCACCAGCTGCGGATGCTGGACCAGCTCGGCCTGCAGGTAGTCGCGCAGCGCCGCCAGCCAGCGCAGCTTGTAGGCGTACTTCTCGCTGCCCACGCTCTGGCCGTTGACCACATAGACGCTCACCACCCGCACGCCGTTCACGGTGGCGGCGATCACCCGTTTCTGTTCGTCGGCAAAGCCGGGCATGTCGCGGCTGATGTCCTGCAGGGGTTGGCGCGCCAGCAGCGCCACGCCGTTGTAGGTCTTCTGGCCGTTGACCGCGGCCCGGTAGCCCGCCGCCTCCAGCTCGGCAAACGGGAACTGCTCCTGCGTGCACTTGAGCTCCTGGAGGCCCACCACGTCCGGCTGCGCCTGCGCCAGCCACTCCAGCAGATGCGGCAGCCGCACCCGCAGGGAGTTGACGTTCCAGGTGGCGATTTTCATGGCGGGACCCCGTTATTTGCCGCTATTCTCGCAACATGGCCCTACATCCTCAATTTCCGGAATCCCCATACGACCCGTTGCGACCGGAACATCGCTGGTTTCCGGCTGACGAAGCGCTGCGCGAGACGGCCTACGAAAAGCTGCTGCCGCCGCTGGTGGCCAAGATCCGTGAAGAGGTCAACCAGTGGCGCGAAGCTGGCTATGCCGGCGCCTCGGCAACCTCACAGGCGCTGTTGCGTTGGTGGTTCGAGGCCGAGCACCTGATCGAGCAGGCGGACGGCACCCAGCAGCCTTTCCGCTACTACTACGCACAGCGCGAAGCGGTTGAAACCGTGATCTGGCTGCACGACGTGCGCAAGGTCCGCGACAAGCATGACCTGATGCGCTTCGACGCCTCCGGCGCGGTGTCGGCGAATATGTTCGACGAGGACTGGCCGCGCTATGTCTGCAAGCTCGCGACCGGCGCCGGCAAGACCAAGGTGCTGTCGCTGCTCATCGCCTGGTGCTATTTCCATAAGACCTACGAGCCTGGCTCCACGCTGGCGCGCAACATCCTGCTGATCGCGCCCAACATCATCGTCCTCGATCGTTTGCGCGCGGATTTTGACGGTCTGCGCATTTTCTTCAATGACCCAGTACTACCGGACAATGGGTATGAGAGCCGTAACTGGCGTGACGATTTCCAGGTGGCGCTGCATCTACAGGACGACGTGCGCGTCGTGCGGCCCACCGGCAATCTGTTTCTCACTAACATCCATCGCGTATATCTGGGCGAGGTGCCCGAACCGTCGCTGGACGACGAGGACCTGCGCGACTACTTCCTGTCGCCCTTCGGCCCCAAACCCGTCGGCAAGACCACCGACAGCAAGACCGATCTGGGTGAGCTGATCCGCGAGATCGACGAACTCGCCGTCTTCAACGATGAGGCCCATCACATCCACGATCCACGCATGGCCTGGTTCAAGGCCATCCAGGACATTCACCATCGCATGCTGCAGAAGGACCAGCGGCTGGCGCTGCAGATCGATGTCACCGCCACACCGCGCCACAACAACGGCGCGATCTTCGTGCAGACCGTGTCCGACTATCCGCTGGTCGAGGCCATCCACCAGAACGTGGTCAAGCACCCGATACTGCCCGACCTCACCAGCCGCGCGAGGCTGAGCGAGGCGCAAAGTGCAATCTTTACCGAGAAGTACGCTGATTACCTGCAACTCGGGGTTGAGGAGTGGCGCAAGAGCTACGCCGAGCACGAGCCACTGGGTAAGAAGGCCGTGCTGTTCGTGATGGTGGACGACACCCGTAATTGCGATGAAGTCGGTGCCCATCTGGAGAAAATCTGCCCCGAGCTGGCCGGCGGCGTGCTGGTCATCCACACCAAGAAAAACGGCGAGATCGCCGAGAAGGCTAGCGGCAAGAAGGACGACGAGCTGCAACTGCTGCGCCGGCAGTCCAACGAGATCGATTCCTGGCAGTCACCCTACAAGGCCATCGTCTCGGTGCTGATGCTGAAAGAAGGCTGGGACGTGAAGAACGTTACCGTCATCTGCGGCCTGCGCGCCTATGCCGCACAGAGCAACATCCTGCCGGAGCAGACCCTGGGCCGCGGCCTGCGGCGCATGTACTTTGGCTCCAGCGCCCCGGAAGCCGTTTCGGTCATGGGCACGCCGGCCTTCATGGACTTCGTCGAATCCATCAAGGCCGAGGGCGTCCCCCTGGAGTACAAGCCGATGGGTGGCAGTGTCCAGCGTACCGATTCGCTGATCGTGGAGGTCGATACCGCCAACGGCGACAAGGACCTCGATCTGCTCGACATCGAGTTGCCCAAGCTCACACGGCGCTACAGCCGTGAGTTCCGGGCACTCGAGGAGCTGGATCCGGCCACCTTCGGCAATCCGAAACTACCGCTCCAGCCGTTCACGACTGAGGAAACCCGCGAGATCGTCTTCAAGACCATGCTGAACGCTGAGGTACATCACACCGTACTGCTCGACGGGAGCGGTCCCGCGGATTGGCGCTCCGTGGTCGGTTTCTTCGCGCGTCAGCTGCTCAAGGAGATGCGGCTGGTCGGCGGTTACGATCAGCTCTATCCCAAGGTGCGCGACTTTATCCGCGACCACCTGTTCGAGAAGGCGCCGGTCGATCTCGAAGATCTTGTGATTCTGCGCAATCTGTCTGAGGCCGCGCCGGGCAAGATCCTGTTTGATTCGTTCAAGACCGCCATCAACGCCCTGACCGTGCGCGCCACCGGCAGCGCGCGCATCGAGGACCGCATCCGCCTGCGCGACACGCGCCCGTTCCGCACCGAGAACCGCGCCTACCTGCCGGTGAAGAAGTCCGTCTTCAACCGCATCGTCGGCGAGCCCAACGCCGGTGGTTTCGAGCTGGCCTTTGCCAAGTTTCTGGAAGACGCCCCCGACGTCGTCAGCTTTGCCAAGAACTACCTCGCCATCGGCTTTAAGCTCGATTACGTGCGCGCCGACGGCGACCTCTCCAACTACGTGCCTGACTTCATCGCCAAGGCGGCGGACGGCACGGTCTACATCATCGAGACCAAGGGGCGCGCCGAACTGGACCTGCCGCAGAAGATGGCGCGCCTCAAGCAGTGGTGCGAGGACGCGAATGTGGCCAGCGCGCATAGCAGTGGACCGGAGTACTGTTTCGTTTACGTGGATCAGGAAGGCTTCGAGCGTAATCCGCCGAGGGACTTTGCAGGCCTGCGCGCCGCGTTCCGGGACTACCAGCCATGACTGCGTCCAGTTTCTGCGCCTATGTGGACGAGTCTGGCGACGAGGGCTTCGTCTTCAAGGATAACTGTGCGGGGTCGTCTCGCTGGTTGGTTCTGTCTGCGGTCGTGACGCGTCATGAGCACGACGCTGTCGTCGTGCAGTTGATGGATCAGGTCAGACAATTGCTTGGCCGCCCGCCGCGACAACAACTACACTTCGTCAAACTGTCCCATGCGCAGCGCCGGGCCTATGCCAGGGAAATCGGTAAGGCGCGGATTCGCACCGTCAGCGTGTTGATTCACAAGCCGAGCATCCGGGATCCGGAAACCTTCCAGGCGCAGAAGCACCAGCTGTACCGCTATGCGTGCCGTCTGCTGTTGGAAAGAGTGTCGTGGCTCTGTCGGGATCATCGCATCAAGGACCGCGGTGACGGAGGCGTCGAGACCATCTTCTCGAACCGGGGTCAGATGTCCTATGACGACCTGCGCAACTACCTGACGCGGCTGCGTGACAAGCCTGGAGTCGGCGGGGTCAATATCGACTGGAACGCGATCAAGCCGGAGCGCGTCCGTGCCGTGCAGCATGCGCAGATGGCGGGCCTTCAGGTTGCGGATGCAGTCGCCTCCAGCGCCTTCGCAGCGCTCAACGCCAATCAGTACGGCGACATCGAGCCGGCATATCTGCTCGAGACGCGGCCAGTCTGGTACCGGCACGAGGGCAGGATTCTTGGCTACGGTTTGAAGTTCTGGCCGATGGAGCTTGCAGAGCTGCAAAAGGAAAACCCCCAGCTCGTTTCCGTAGCCGAGGGTTTGAAATAGTGCAGGCCCCAAGTTCGAGGATCCCACCCGTGCGGGCTGCCACTGTTGCCAGTGACCTCTACAAACCTTGCGCTTGCCTGCATCCTCATTCTGCGCGCGTATGCTGCAGCGCGTCAACCGCATCGAAGACCTGAACCAGCATGTCCAAGATCATAAAGCCCTTCTACGAACTCAGCGACGCTGAGAAACGCGACCTGATCGAGCTGATCCAGCGCAACCAGCCGCTGCCGGAGAAATACCGCTTCGTGCTGTTCGAGGACAAGCGCGAGGTGGAGCTGGTCTGGAACGGCAAGACCCGCGATGTCTGCACCACCGTGCTGCCGTTCCAGACGCTGGAGCACATCGACGAGCCGCGCGCCGAGACCAAAAGCCAGCAGGAACTGTTCGACGCCCGCGGCCGGCAGGCGCGCGGCTGGACCAACAAGCTGATCTGGGGCGACAACAAGCTGATACTGAGTTCGCTGAAATCCGGCGCACTGCGCCAGCAGATCGAGGAGGCAGGGGGCCTCAAGCTGATCTATATCGACCCGCCGTTCGACGTCGGCGCGGATTTCTCGATGGACATCGAGATCGGCGGCGAGACCTTCCACAAGGAACCCAATCTGCTGGAGCAGATCGCCTACCGCGACACCTGGGGTCGCGGGGCGGACTCGTTCATCTCGATGATTTACGAGCGGCTGATTTTGATGCGGGATTTGTTGGCGGAGGATGGGAGCATCTATGTGCACTGCGATTGGCGCGTCAATGCATGGACTCGGTGTGCCCTGAACGAAGTCTTCGGCTCGGACAACTTCGTTAATCAGATTTGCTGGCGGCGAACCACTGCACATGGGGATGCTAAGCAGGGCGCACAGCATTTTGACACCGTCGACGACACTATCTTCTTTTACTCCCGCGACGGCTCTAGGAAACGATGGACAACGCAGTACGTTCCTTTTTCAGAGGAGCAAATCGAAACGCAGTACAACAAACTGGAGAACGGTCGGCGCTACCGACTTGTGACGCCAACCGCTGCGAAGCCAGGAGGAGACACCTCCTACGAGTGGAACGGTGTTGCGCCACCGAAGGGACGCTACTGGGCTTACTCCAGAACGAAAATGGAGGAGTTCGAGAAGCAAGGGAAGCTGTACTACTCAAGTACCGGACAGCCCTACATCAAGTACTACCTTGATGAACGTCCAGGCGTTGCGGCGTCGACTCTTTGGACCGACATGTTATTAGCCCCTACGGCGAAGGAGCGAGTCGACTACCCCACCCAAAAACCCGAAGCCCTCCTAGAACGCATCATCAAGGCCAGCAGCAACGAAGGCGACCTCGTCGCCGATTTCTTCTGCGGCTCCGGTACCACGGCGGCGGTGGCCGAGAAGCTGGGCCGCAAATGGATTGCGACCGATCTCGGCAAGTTCGGCATCCACACCACGCGCAAGCGGCTGATCCAGGTACAGCGCGAGCTGAAGGCGAAAGACCAGAACTTCCGCGCCTTCGAGGTGCTCAACCTCGGCCGCTACGAGCGGCAGGCCTATCTCAATGTCGGCGGTCGGCTGTCCGGCCCGCAGAAGGAGGCGGCGCTGGCGGCCAAGGAACGCGAGTTCCGCGAGCTGATTCTGCGTGCCTACAAGGCACAGGCCTTGGATAACGATGCCTTCTTCCACGGCCGCAACGCCAATCGCCTGGTCGCCATCGGCCCGATCAATCTGCCGGTGGGCCGGCTGTTTGTCGAGGAGGTGATCACCGAATGCCGCAAGCGCGGTGCGACGCGCGTGGACGTGCTCGCCTTCGAGTTCGAGATGGGCCTGTTCCCCGCGGTGCTGGAGGAAGCGAAGCAGAAGGGCATCGACCTCACACCCAAGTACATTCCCGCAGACGTGTTTGACAAGCGCGCGGTGGACAAGGGCCAGGTCGTGTTCCACGACATCAGCTTTGTCGAGGCCACGCCGCGTTACGACAAGAAGCACAAGCTGCGGGTGCAGATCGAGCTGACGGATTTCTCGGTCTACTACACGCAGGGCGCCGCCGAGGCCGCCATCGCGGCGATGAAGGAAGGCAAGAGCGCGGTGGTCTGCGACACCGGCCAGCTCGTCAAGGTCAGCAAGAACAAGGACGGCGTGGTCAAGCGTGAAGTGCTGACCCAGCACTGGACCGACTGGGTGGATTACTGGGCGGTGGATTTTGATTACCAGAGCCGCAAGGAGATCATCAAGGTGGCGGTGGATGCAGGCGCCCCCTCTCCCCAACCCCTCCCCCGCGAGGGGGGAGGGGCTTTGCCGCCTACTCCATTTGCGGCAGAGGGCGCGTTCGAGGAGCGCTGGACCGGCGGCTTTATCTTCGAGAACGAGTGGCAGTCCTTCCGCACGCGGCGTTCGCGCGAACTGGAGCTGATCACCGCCGAGCACACCTACGAACAGCCAGGCCGCTACACGGTAGCGGTGAAGGTCATCGACATCTTCGGCAACGACACCATGACGCTGGTGCCGGTGAGCGTAGGCTAGGCTGCTTCCGCCAGCCCGCTGTGACGCAGCAGGGGTTCCAGGCTGGGCTTGCGACCGCGGAATTCGATGAACAGCTCCATCGCGTCGCGCGAGCCGCCCTGCGCCAGTACGGTATCGCGGAAGCGCGCGCCGGTGGCGGGATCAAAGCCGGTTTCCTCGAAGGCGGCGAAGGCGTCGGCGGAGAGCACCTCGGCCCACTTGTAGCTGTAGTAGCCGGCGGCGTACCCGCCGGCAAAGATGTGGCCAAAGCTGCACGGCATGCGGTTCCAGGCCGGTGGCTGCAGTACCGCCACCTCGGCGCGCACGGCCTGCAGGGTCTCGAGGATCCGCGCTCCCTCGGGCGCATGCCGGGTGTGCAGCCGCAGGTCGAACAGCGCGAACTCCACCTGGCGCAGGGTGGCGAGCCCGGCCTGGAAGCTGCGGCTGGCGCGCAGGCGGGCGATCAGCTCGTCGGGCATCGGCTCGCCGGTCTGGTGGTGACGGGCAAAGCTGCGCAGGGTGGCCGGATCGTAGGCCCAGTTCTCCATGAACTGGCTGGGCAGTTCCACCGCGTCCCAGGCCACGCCGCGTATGCCGCTCACGGCGGCCTCGTCCACGCGGGTGAGCAGGTGGTGCAGGCCGTGGCCAAATTCATGGAACAGGGTGAGCACTTCGTCGTGCGTGAGCAGCGCCGGCTGGCCGGGCAGCGGCGGGGTGAAGTTGCAGGTGAGGTAGGCCGCCGGGTGCTGGATGCCCTGCGGGCCACGGCGGCGGCTGACGCATTCGTCCATCCACGCGCCGCTGCGCTTGTGCTCGCGTGCGTAGGGGTCCAGGTAGAACAGGCCGAAGCGCTGGCCCTGCTCATCTTTCAGGGCGTAGGTGCTGACGTCGGGGTGCCAGGTGGGGATGCCGCCGACCGCTTCGATGCGGATGCCGTACAGGCGCTGCACCAGGTCGAACAGGCCCTGGATCACCTGCGCGGCGGGGAAGTAGGGCTTGAGCATCTCGTCCGACAGGCCCAGGGTCTGTTCCTTGAGCTTTTCGGCGTAGTAGCTGCTGTCCCAGGGCTGGAAGTCGGTCAGGCCGTCGCGCTCGCGGGCGAAGGCCTTGAGCGTCTCCAGCTCGGCCTGCGCGCGCGGCCGGGCGCGACGGGCCAGGTCGAGCAGAAAGGTTTCCACCTGCGCGGGCGATTCCGCCATCTTGGTGGCGAGCGACAGCTCGGCAAAGTTCTCAAAGCCCAGCAGCCGTGCCTCCTCGTCGCGCAGGGCGAGGATCTCGTTCATCAGCGGCGTGTTGTCGAACTGTCCGGCCTGCGGGCCCTGGTCGGAGGCGCGGGTGGCGTAGGCGGTGTAGATGAGCTCGCGCAGCGGACGGTGGTCGGCATAGGTGATCACCGCATCAAAGCTGGGGAAGTCCAGCGTCAGCAGCCAGCCGTCCAGCCCCCGGTCGCGCGCCTTGGCGGCGGCGGCCTGGCGCGCGGCCTCGGTCATGCCGGCAAGCTGTGTGGTATCAGTGACGTGATGGCTCCAGGCCGCGATGGCGTCCATCAGGTTTTCCTCGAACCGGGCCTGCAGTTCGGAAAGACGCAGCGAGATCGCCTTGAAGCGCGCCTTCTGCTCCGCGGGCAGGGCAATGCCGGACAAGCGGAAATCGCGCAGTGCGTCCTCGATCACCTTGCGCCGGGTGGCGCTCAGGCCGGCAAAGCCCGGGCTTTCGGCCAGCGCGCGGTAGGCCTGGTAGAGGGGCTCGGACTGCGACAGCTCCAGGCCGTATTCGGTGATCCGCGGCAGGCCGGCGTTGTAGGCCTGGCGCCATTCGGCGGTGGCCTGCACGCCAAACAGGTGGCTCACCGGCCCCCACACCCGGCCGAGGCGCTCGCCCATCTCTTCCAGCGGCGTGATGAGCTGGTTCCAGTCCGTGTCCGGGCGGGCGAGCAGGGCGTCCAGCTCGGCGCGGTTCTGCGCCAGCACCTGTTCCAGCGCGGGCCCGGCGTGCTCCGGCTGAATGGCGCCGAAGGCCGGCAGGGGGCTGTGCGGGTGAGGGTCGAGCAGGGGGTTGGTCATGCAGGCATTCTATTCGGAAGCGGACAACAGACTACATGGCCGCCGCGGACGGCTTTTCAAGCCTGGAGCAGGCCGCGGGCGCGCAGCAGGGCCAGCCCGAGCGCGCCCAGCAGCGCCGCGAGCAGGGCGGCGCCCAGCGCCAGTCGGCGGTAGCGGCCGGTCAGCTGCGCCTCGGTACGCGCGCTGAGCAGGTAGGGTCGCCCGTCGGCGGGGCGGCACAGCACATGGATGTCCGGCTGCACCGACTGCTCAACCTGGGTCTGGCGCACCTGCTGCAGCGCATTGCGGCGCACGGCTTCCCATTCCTGCAGGTCGATCTGCCCGTCGCCGTTGCCGTCGAACTCGCGCAGCAGGTGCCGGGTGTCGCGCTTCCACTCGGCCAGCAGCTCGCGCAGGTCGCGGTCCTCGTCGAAGGCCTGGATGGCGTTCTGGGTGCGGAACAGGCCCAGCGCGTACAGCGGCTGGTAGAGAAACAGCAGCTCCTCGGTATAGCGGTAGCGGCCAAAACTGAGCCAGGGCGAGCGCGGCGGGATGCGCGCCGGGCGCCGGCCCGCGCCCTGCCAGCGGCGGCGCAGCCCCGGGGTGACCGTGGCGCCGTGCGGGTCCACCACGCATTCGCCGGTGCCGTCGTCGAGCAGGAACAGGTTGTCGGAGCAGGCCGATTCCACGGTGCGCCAGTGGCGCCGCCGCCGGCCGTTGTGCCAGCTGCTCTGATGTTCCTCCACCCGGTAGCGCCACCAGGCGCAGCGGGCCTGGCTGAGCGGCGAGAGGATCGGCGGCCCCGGCAGCAGGTGGGCACGGCCATTGAGCTCCACGTAGCCCTGGGCGGCGGAGCGGATCCTCGAGGTGGGCGTGTCTTCCAGCAGCCGCGCCTTGCGCAGGCAGGCCAGGCTGGCCCAGGCGGCGAACAGCGTGCCGCCGCCCGCCAGGCCCAGCCACAGCGCGTAGTCCTCGGCCGGCAGCGCCGCCCAGTGGGCGCTGAGCGCGTGGAGATACGCCGTGTTCAACGGCTGAACAGCGCCTTGATGTCCACGTCGCGCGTCTCGGCCTCGCTGAAGACCAGCAGCTCGGCGGGCCGGAAGCCACACAGCCGGGCGACCAGCACGTCGGGGATCTGCTCGATGCGCACGTTGTTGCGGTTGACGCTCTCGTTGTAGAACTCGCGCCGGTCGGAGATGGCGTTTTCCAGTGCGGTGATGCGGCCCAGCAGGGTCTGGATGGTCTGGTTGGCCTTGAGTTCCGGGTAGGCTTCCACGGTGGCGGTGATGGCGCCCAGGCCGCTGCGGATGACGCTTTCTGCCGCGCCCACGCCCTTGACGTCGCCCTTCTCGCGCGCACTGTTGGCGCCGCTGCGCGCCTGCATGACCTTTTCCAGCGTGGCCTGCTCGAACTGCATGTACTGCCGGCAGGTTTCCACCAGCTTGGGCAGTTCGTCGTGGCGCTGCTTGAGCAGCACGTCAATGTTGCTCCAGGCCTGCGCGACCGCGTGCTTGAGGTTGACCAGACCGTTGTAGATGACCACGGCGTAGAGCAGGGCGGCCACGAGGGCGGCCAGCCAGATGATGCTGAGCATGTGCTATCTCCCGGTTGCTGCGCCGAGAATGCGGCAAAATCCCGGCACGCGCTACCATTTGCGCTGTCATAGTGGCCCCCACCCGTAGAGGACGATGCCGTGCGGACTTTTTGCCTGTTGTTACTGAGCGCCCTGGCCCTGAGCGCCTGCACCGGCGCCCAGGTGCTCAATTCACTGACCCCGGGCACGGGATACGTGCTGGCCACCAACCTGCCGTTTGACGACGAGACCCGTCTGCGGCTCGACGTGTACACCCCGGCAGGCGAGGTGCGCGACGCACCGGTGGTGGTGTTCTTCTACGGCGGCCGCTGGACTACCGGCAGCAAGGACGATTTCCGTTTCGTCGGCCAGGCGCTGGCGGCCCAGGGGTTTGTCGCGGTGATCGCGGATCACCGCAAGTACCCGGACGTCGTCTTCCCCGTGTTCGTGGAGGATGCCGCCCGTGCCGTGCGCTGGACTCATCGCAACATTGCCCGCTTCGGCGGCAGTCCGGACAAGCTGTTCGTCATGGGCCATTCCAGCGGCGCGCATCTGGCGGCCATGCTGGCCCTCAACGGCGAATATCTGAAAGCCGTGGGCGGTTCGCGCAGCTGGCTCAAGGGCATGATCGGCCTGGCCGGTCCCTACGATTTCATGCCGATCACGGCGCCCGATCTGCGCGACATGTTCGGCCCACCGGAGCGCTTCCCCGATTCGCAGCCGATCTTCTTCGCCGACGGCCAGAATCCGCCGTTGCTGCTGATGCACGGCGAGGACGACGAGGACGTCTGGGTGAAGAACACCCGCAACCTGGCCAAGGCGGTGGGCGAGGCCGGAGGCGGGGTCGAGACGGTGATCTATCCCAAGCTCGGGCACCGCTGGATCATCGCCGCCATCTCGGCGCCGCTGCGCTCGCGCAACGACGTGATCTCCCACATCCGCGAGTTCGTCAACCGTCATGCCACCGCGCCCGTGCGTGAAATGGCGCCGACGCTGCAGACCCGGCCGCTCACGCAGCCATGATCCGCCGCTACCGGGGCATGGCACCGCAGCTGGCCGCAGGGGTGTATGTGGACGCCTCGGCGCAGGTGATCGGTGACGTGCAGCTGGGCCAGGATGTCTCGATCTGGCCCTGCGCGGTGGTGCGTGGCGACGTCAACCGCATCCGCATCGGCGACCGCAGCAATGTCCAGGACGGCGCGGTGCTGCACGTCACGCACGACGGCCCGTATTCCCCGGGTGGTGCCGATCTGCAGATCGGCGAGGACGTCACGGTGGGCCACAAGGCCACCCTGCACGCCTGCCGCATCGGCAACCGCTGCCTGATCGGCATGGGCGCGGTGATCCTCGACAAGGCGGTGCTGGAGGACGAGTGCTTCATCGCCGCCGGCGCGGTCGTGCCGCCGGGCAAGCAGCTCCAGGGCGGCTGGCTCTACCGCGGCTCGCCGGCCCTGCCGGCGCGCGAGCTGAGCGAAGACGAGCGGGCCTTCCTGAAGTATTCCGCCGAGCATTACATCCGGCTCAAGAACCATTATCTGGTGGACAGGGACGCGTGAGCGAAGCCTTCCGCATCGTCGAGGTCGGCCCGCGCGACGGCCTGCAGAACGAGCCGCAGACGCTCGGTCCGGCGCTGCGCATTGCGCTCATCGAGCGGCTCGCCGCCGCGGGCCTGCGCAGTATCGAGGCGGGCAGCTTCGTCTCGCCCAAGTGGGTGCCGCAGATGGCCGCCACCCGCGAAGTGCTGGACGGCCTCCGGCGCACCCCGGGCGTGGACTACCCGGTGCTGGTGCCCAACCTGCAGGGGCTCGCCGCCGCGCGCGAGGCCGGGGCGGGCGAGATCGCCGTGTTCACCGCCGCTTCGGACGCCTTCAACCGTCGCAATATCAACGCCAGCGTGGACGAATCGCTGGCGCGGCTGGCGCCGGTGATCGAGCAGGCCCGGGCTGCCGGTCTGCGCGTGCGCGGCTACGTCTCCACGGTGCTCGGCTGTCCCTACCAGGGCGCGGTCAGTCTCACGGAGGTGGTGCGGGTGGCCGCCTGGCTGGCCGAGGCGGGCTGCTATGAGATCTCGCTGGGCGACACCATCGGCATCGGCACGCCGCGCCAGGCGCGCGCCATGCTGCTGGCGGTGGCCGAGGCCGTGCCGCTGTCCCGGCTCGCCGTCCACTTTCACGATACCCGCGGCCAGGCCCTGGCCAATGTCTATGCCTGCATCGAGGCGGGCGTGCGCGCCGCCGACGCCAGCGTGGCCGGCCTGGGCGGCTGCCCGTACGCCGCCGGCGCCTCCGGCAACCTCGCCACCGAAGACCTGGTGTACCTGCTGCAGGGCCTGGGCTTTGCCACCGGCGTGGACCTGGCCGCGCTGACCGACACCGCGCGCTGGATCAGCAGCCAGCTGGGCCGTGAACCGGCGAGCCGGATGGCGCGCGTGCGGAGCGTGGCGTGAGCCAGCCGTTGTGGACGCCGGGCGCGGCCCGCGTGGCGGCGAGCCGTCTCAGCGCCTTTGCCGGGCAGCTGCGCGAGCAGGGGCTGTACGCCGGGCCGGTGGGGGACTATGCCGCGCTGTGGCGCTGGTCGGTGGATCAGCCCGCCGCGTTCTGGCAGGCGGTCTGGAATTTCTGCGGGGTGCAGGCCCAGGCCCCCGCCAAGCAGGTCCTGCGCCACGCCGGGCAGATGCCCGGCGCGCAGTGGTTTGCGGGCAGCCGCCTCAACTTTGCCCAGAACCTGCTGCGCGGGCCCGACGACCATCTGGCGCTGATCGTGCTCGACGAGCGCGGCCGGCGGCGCGAGATCCGCATGGGCGAGCTGCGCGAGCAGGTGCGCGCACTGGCGGCCGCGCTGCGCGCCGACGGGGTGTGCCCCGGCGATCGCGTCGCCGCCTTTCTGCCCAATTGTGCGGAGGCGGTGATCGGCATGCTGGCCGCCACCAGCCTCGGGGCCGTGTGGTCCTCCTGCTCGCCGGATTTCGGCGAGGCGGGCGTGCTCGACCGTTTCGGCCAGATCGCACCCCGGGTGCTGATCGCCTGCGACGGCTACACCTACGGCGGCAAGCCCGTGGATACGCGTGACCGCGTCGCGCGCATCGCCGCCGCGCTGCCAGAACTGCGCCGGCTGGTGCTGGTGCCGTTTCTCCATGAGCAGCCCGAACTCGACGGCCTGCCCGACGGCACCCGTCTCTTTCCCGCCTACCGCGACGAAGGCCCGCTGGATCACGTGCCGCTGCCCTTCGGGCATCCGCTGTTCATCCTCTATTCCTCGGGCACCACCGGCAAGCCCAAGTGCATCGTCCACGGGGCTGGCGGTACGCTGCTCCAGCACCTCAAGGAACACGTCCTGCACACCGACGTGCGGCCCGGCGACCGGCTGTTCTTCTTCACCACCTGCGGCTGGATGATGTGGAACTGGCTGGTCTCCGGCCTGGCCGCCGGGGCCACCCTGGTGCTGTATGACGGCTCGCCCTTCCACCCCGGCCCGGAGGCGCTGTTGGGCATGGCCGAGCGCGAGCGCCTGAGCCACTTCGGCACCAGCCCCAAGTACCTTTCCGCCCTGCAGAAGTCCGGCTGGGTACCAAACGCGCAGGTGCGGCTCGAATCCCTGCGCACGGTGCTGTCCACCGGCTCGCCGCTGGCGCCGGAGCAGTTCGACTACGTGGCCCAGGCCATCAAGGCCGACGTGCAGCTCGCCTCCATCTCCGGTGGCACCGACATCGTGTCCTGCTTCGCGCTCGGCAATCCCTGGTCGCCGGTCTGGCGCGGCGAGCTGCAGGGCCCGGGCCTGGGCATGGCCGTGGAGGTGTACGACGAGCACGGCCAGCCGCTGCGCGGCGCGCCGGGCGAGCTGGTCTGTACCCGGCCGTTTCCGTCCATGCCGGTGGGGTTCTGGAACGATCCCGACGGCGTGCGCTACCGCGCCGCCTACTTCGAGCGCTTTCCCGGCGTCTGGCATCACGGCGACTATGCCGAGATCACCGCCCACGGCGGCCTGATCATCACCGGGCGCTCCGACGCCACGCTCAACCCCGGCGGGGTGCGCATCGGCACCGCCGAGATCTACCGCGTGGTGGACGCCCAGCCCGAGGTACTGGAATCGGTGGTGGTGGGCCAGCGCCGTGATGACGACGAGCGCGTGCTGCTGTTCGTGCGCCTGCGCGAGGGCCTGAGCCTGAGCGCGGAACTGGCCGAGCGGCTGCGCAAGGCCATCCGCGCCCAGCTCACGCCGCGCCATGTGCCGGCGCGGATCCTGCCCTGCCCGGAAGTACCGCGCACCATCAGCGGTAAAATCACCGAAATTGCGGTGCGCGACCTGCTGCACGGCAAGGAAGTGAAAAATACCGACGCGCTCGCCAACCCGCGGGCGCTGGACTACTTCAAGCAACTCAAGCCCGAGGATCTCGACTGACCATGACCCGCAAACTCGTCCTGCTGCGCCACGGCCAGAGCCAGTGGAATCTGGAAAACCGCTTCACCGGCTGGGTGGACGTGGACCTCACCGAGCAGGGCCGCCAGGAGGCGCGCGCCGCCGGCGAGCTGATGCGTGACACCGGGCTGCACTTCGACTGCGCGCACACCAGCGTGCTGCGCCGTGCCATCCTCACGCTCAACACCGCGCTGGAGGTGATGGACCAGTCCTGGATCCCGGTGGCCAAGAGCTGGCGCCTGAATGAGCGTCACTACGGTGCACTGCAGGGTCTGGACAAGGCCGAGACCACCGCCCGGCATGGCGAGGAGCAGGTGAAGATCTGGCGTCGTTCCTACGACATCCCGCCGCCGCCGATGGATGAAGACGACGCCGGCCATCCCGCGCGTGACCGCCGTTACGCCGGGCTGGACGCCAGCGCGCTGCCCGCCACCGAATCCCTGGCCACGACCCTGGTGCGCGTCCTGCCGTACTGGCACGACCATATCGCGCCACAGCTCAAGCGCGGTCAGACCGTGCTGGTGACCGCCCACGGCAATTCGCTGCGCGCGCTGTACAAGTATCTCAACCAGGTCTCAGAGGCCGAGATTCTGGAGACCAACATCCCCACCGGCATCCCGCTGCTGTTCGAGCTGGACGATCGGCTGCGCGTCCAGGCGCACCGCTATCTGGGCGATCCGGAAGCGGCCAGACGTGCGGCGGAAGCGGTGGCCAACCAGGCCAGGCAGAAAAAAGCCTGATCCTCACTGCCGGAGCCGGCGCAGGAACCGGCCCTCGGTGTCGATCAGTCCTTCGCGCAGCAGCCAGGCGCGCGCATCCTGGCTGTCGTGCTCGAACCAGGCCTGCGCGCTGCCGAGGATGAAGTGGTACCCCCACGCGTCCATGTCGGCAAACAGGCGCGCACGGGAGTAGCCGGGCAGGGTGTCGGCCAGCAGCGCCTGCAGGTAGCAGACCGCGTTTTCCTCGGTGTCGGAGCCGCAGGCGTCGGTGTGCAGCTGCGCGCGCCGCTGTGCGTCCATGCAGATGTAATGGCCGGTCTCGTGCAGCAGCGAGTGCACGGGGGTGTCGGGGCGCAGGTACAGGCCGTTGCCGATCAGTCCGGCTTCGGACTCCCCCCAGTAACTGCCGGGAATCCCGGCGCCCGTGGCCACCCACACCGGCATCAGCGCAAAGTCCGCCAGCCAGGCGCGCAGCGCCTGCGCGTCGAGCGCGGCGACGGACAGGACGCTGGGTTCAGACGCAACAGCGGACATCGCGGCTCCGGCAGTCAAAACGGCGCACAGCTTAGCCGAGCACGCTGCCGGACGGGCGCCCCGGAGCTACACTTTGCTCATGCACACACTCGCCGCCCAGTTCCGTGATTACCTGATCCTGATGCGCCTGCACCGGCCCGTCGGCATCCTGCTGCTGCTCTGGCCCACGCTGTGGGCGCTGTGGCTGGCGGCGGATGGCCCGCCGGGCCTGCATGTCCTGCTGGTGTTCATCGGCGGCACCGTGCTCATGCGCTCTGCGGGCTGCGCCATCAATGACTATGCCGACCGCGACATCGACCCTCATGTGGCGCGTACCCGCGAGCGCCCGCTGGCCGCCGGCCGCGTGGCCCCGCAGGACGCGCTGCGCCTGTTCGTGGCGGTGGCGCTGATCGCCTTTGGCCTGCTGACCTCGCTGAAGAACGTACTGGCCATCCTGCTCGCCATTCCGGCGGTGCTGCTGGTGGTGATCTATCCGCTGATGAAACGCCACATCGCCCTGCCGCAGGCCGTGCTCGGGCTGGCGTTCTCCTGGGGCATCCCCATGGCCTACGCCGCCGTGCAGCTGCGTGTGCCGTGGCTGGAAGCGGGCCTGCTGATGGCCGCCAATATCGCCTGGGTGATCGCCTACGACACCTTCTACGCCATGGCGGACCGCGAGGACGACCTGCGCATCGGCGTGCGCTCCTCCGCCATCTGGTTTGGCGCGCGCGACCGGCTCATCACCGCGCTGCTGCAACTGCTCAGCCTGCTGCTGCTCGGCGTGCTGGGTGTACTCACCCTGCAGGGCTGGCCTTACTACGCCGGCCTCGCGGTGGCGCTGGGCTGTGCGCTCTACCAGCAGTGGCTGATCCGCGACCGTGAACCCGCCGCCTGCTTCCGCGCCTTTGTCCACAACCAGTACAGCGGCGCGGCGGTATTTGCCGGGCTGGTGCTTTCGACCGGCATGCCGGTCGCGTGACCTGCTCCCGGCGACCAGCCGGGCCGCTCAGAAGCGCAGGTAATGATCCACCAGCAGCAGGGTGAAGATGCCCATCAGATAGACGATGGAGTAACCGAAGGTCTTCATCGGCAGGCCCGGGCGCGGGGCAAACTTCAGGCACAGGGCGTAGTAGAGGAACACGCCGCTGAGCACGGTGGCGCCGGCCAGGTAGAGCAGGCCGCTCATGCCGAAGACATAAGGGAACAGGCTGATCAGGAACAGCAGCACGGTATAGAACAGCACCTGCGTGCGCGTGAACTCCAGGCCGTGGGTGACGGGCAGCATGGGGATGTCGGCGGCGGCATATTCCTTGTGCCGCTCGATGGCCAGCGCCCAGAAATGCGGCGGTGTCCAGATGAAGATGATCAGGAACAGGATCAGCGCATGGGCGTGGACCTCGCCGGTCACGGCGGTCCAGCCGAGCACCGGCGGGGCGGCGCCGGCAGCACCGCCGATCACGATGTTCTGCGGCGTGGCGCGCTTGAGATACAGGGTATAGACCCCGGCGTAGCCCACCAGCGTGAGCTGGGTCAGCACCGCCGTCAGCGGATTGACGAGAAACCACAGCAGCGCAAACCCGGCCAGACCCAGCACGGTGGCAAAGGCGATGCTCTCGGTCATGCCCAGCGCGCCGGTGACCAGCGGGCGCCCGCAGGTGCGCGCCATGCGGGCGTCGATGTTGCGGTCGATGATCTGGTTGATGGCGGCGGCCGAGGCCGCCTGCAGGCCGATGCCCAGCGTGCCCCACAGCAGCGCCGACAGCGGCGGCAGGCCAGGCACCGAGAGAAACATGCCCACCACGGCGGTGAACACGATCAGCATCACCACGCGCGGCTTGGTCAGCTCGTAGTATTCGTGCAGCCGGCTGTTGCCCGCCGTGGCCGTTGCGCGGTTCACGGACGTTGCCACAGCCGGTGGTGCAGCAGCACCAGGCTCAGCAGCAGCAGCGCCGCGCCGGCGTTGTGCGCGGTGGCGAGCAACAGCGGCAGCTGCAGCTTGACGATGCTCAGGCCGATGACGATCTGCGCCGTCAGCGCCAGCAATACCGCTGCGCCATAGCCACGCCAGCCCGGGCTGCGCAGCAGCCACAGCGCCAGCAGGCCCAGCACGATCGTGACCGCGATGGCGCCCAGACGGTGGATGAAGTGGATGGTCACGCGCGCCCGGTTGTCGAGCACACCGTATTCGTAGTTGATGCCCAGGCCGCGCCACAGGGTGAAAGCCTCGTCCAGATCCATCTCGGGCCAGTAGCTGCCGTGGCAGGTGGGCAGGTCCGGGCAGGCCAGCGCGGCGTAATTGGTACTGGTCCAGCCGCCGAGGAAGATCTGTGCCGCCAGCAGGATCAGGCCGATCAGGGCAAAGGCGCGCAGGCCACGCGGCGCACTGCCGGCGGGGGCGGGGCCGGTCGTCGCTGCGCCCAGCTCGAAGCGGGCGTGGCGCTCGGAGCGCGGCTCGCGCGCGGGCGCTTCGCTGGCCGCGGCATGCAGGCGCCGGGCACTGAGCCACAGCCAGAAGAGCAGCGAGAGCGTGGTCATGCCGCCGAGCAGATGCGCGGTGACCACCAGCGGCTTGAGCTGCCAGGTCACGGTCCACATGCCCAGCACGCCCTGGAAGATCACCAGCGCGACCAGCGCCCAGGGCAATGCCCGCGGGGCATCTGGCTGGCGCAGCCGCAGGCTGAGCAGCGCCATCAGCACGATGAGCAGGCCCAGGCCGCTCGCCAGGTAGCGGTGGATCATCTCCTTCCAGGCCTTGGGCGCCTCCACCGGACGCTCGGGGTAGCGCTGTTCTGCGAGCGCCACCTCGTGCTCGGCCAGGGGGATGGTCAGGTGTCCGTAGCAGCCCGGCCAGTCGGGGCAGCCCAGGCCGGCGTCGGAGAGGCGCACATAGGCCCCGAACACGACGACGCACAGACACAGCAGCACGCTGAACAGGGCAAGGCGGCGGAACCAGGACATGGCGGCGGGGGCGTTGGAGGTGGACACGGGAAACCTTTGGATTTTACCTGATGCGGTGAGAGAGACCTGGCCGGCAGGCATGCCCTTCGGATATACCTCTGCCGGCTTCACCCTATCTGCGAGAGACGGAGCAGGCGCTTGATGTCCTTGAGGATGCCGGGCGATTCGGCGGCGGCCGGGTAGCGCATCATCCAGTTGGCCAGCGGGTCGAGCAGGTACAGGGCCTGGGGTTCCTGCGGGCTGAAGAAATCGAGCGGCGCAGGGCTCTCCGGCGCCGGGGTGAGAAAGATCAGGTCCGGGTGATCTGCGGACAGGCGCTCGCGCGCGGCCTGCAGCGCAGCGAGATCCGGAGCCACGTACACGCGCTGTACGCGCAGGCGTTTCTCGTTGAGCAGCAGGCGGATCTGGCGGATCTGGTAGAGCTTCTGCGCGCAATCGTCCCCGCAGGCCGTGGTGCCCAGGTACAGGTAGCTCCAGCGGCCACGCAGCACGCTGTCTTCCACCGGGTGGCCGCTGGCGTCCAGCCAGCGGAAGGCCGGTGCGGGCCGCGCCGGCGCGATCAGCTCACCGTAGTTGGTGCGGCCCTCGGGCTGCGCCGCGGGCAGGAAGAAATACAGCACGCAGGCGGCGATCAGCGGCGCGGCAAACAACAGCGCCAACAGCAGGAACTGGGTGCGGCCTCGGACGACGGATGTATTCATGATCGGGGCTTGAAGTTGAGTTTGATGAACAGGAACAGCAGGGTGGCCGCAAAGGCGAACCACTGTGCGGCATAGCCGTAGTGCCGGGTGGGCGGCACCTCGGCGGCGATGCGCCAGTCGCGGACGAAGCCCGACGGCGCCTCCGGGTCCAGCAGCAGCAGGCCGGGCAGCACCGGCGCCGGCAGCAGGCAGGCCAGCTGAGCGGCGTCGGGGTATTGCACCACCTGCGGGAAGTCCGATTCCGCGCAGGTCTCGCCGGCGGGCAGGCGCAGTCCGGGTTGCGGCAGGGCGCGCCAGTAGCCGCTGACCTGCACCGGCAGGTCCGGCAGCGGCAGCTCCGGCTTGATGCGGCGGTCAGGGTGCTGCGGTACCCAGCCACGGTTCACCAGCAGCAGGCTGCCGTCCGCCAGCTCCAGTGGAGTCCACACCTGGTAGCCCGGACGCTTGCGATAAGTCTGGTTGTCGAGCAGGAGCTGCCGCTCGGCGCGCCAGACCCCGGTGGCCTGCGCCCGCTGCACGCCCTGCGCGGGCGGCTGCAGCCCGGCCGCCAGCTGCACGGGCGCCTCATCGGCAGCGCGCGCGTACTGCGCGTCCAGTGCCTGCCTGGCGCTGCCGCGCTGGACCTGCCAGAGCCCCAGGCCACACAGCAGTGCCAGCGCCGGCAGCGTCATGGCCCAGGCCCAGGCGGGCGCCTGCCAGCGGGGACCATGAGGCATTTGTTCAGACATTATTTATACAAATAAATATAAAATCACACCGAGATTTTACGTGCCGCGACCGCTTGCAGGCTATCATCGCGCTGTCTTCAGACCCTGGAAGCGTGCCGATGTTCGCCAAGATCGTGGTGATTGTGCTGCTGCTGGCCATCGTGGCCAGCCTGCTGTCGAGCATGGTGTTTCTGGTCAAGGACCCGAGCAGCAGCCGGCGCACGCTCACCGGGCTGAAGCTGCGCGTGGCGCTGTCGGTGACGTTGATCCTGTTCGTGCTGCTCTCCTACTACCTGGGCTGGATCAGCCCGCACGGCATCGCCGGCTAGTCCGCGGGGCACAAAAAAGGGCGGCTGGTGCGCCGCCCTTTTCGTGATCTGGACGCGGGCCGTGCTCAGAGCCAGTAGACGACGATGAACAGGCCGATCCAGACCACGTCCACGAAGTGCCAGTACCAGGCCACGCCCTCGAAGCCGAAGTGCGACTCCGGCTTGAAGTGACCGGACATCAACCGCAGCGTGATGACCGCGAGCATGATCGTGCCCAGGGTGACGTGCATGCCGTGAAATCCGGTGAGCATGAAGAACGTGGAGCCGTAGATGCCGGAGCCGAGCGTGAGGTTGAGATCACGATAGGCGTGGATGTATTCCTCGGCCTGGAAGAACAGGAACAGCGCGCCGAGCGCAACCGTGGCCCACATCCACAGGATGCAGCTGCGCCGCTTGGCTTCCTTGAGCGCGTGGTGCGCCAGGGTGATGGTCACGCCCGAGGTCAGCAGGATCAGCGTGTTGATGAGCGGCACGTCGAAGGCCGGGATGGTCTCGAAGTCACCCCCCAGGCCGGCCGGGCCGTTGCTGGGCCATGCATATTCGAAGCTGGGCCACAGCGTGACATTGGTGGCGATCTTGGCGCCTTCGCCGGCCAGCCAGGGCAGCGACAGCCCGCGGGCGTAGAACAGCGCGCCGAAGAACGCACCGAAGAACATCACCTCGGAAAAGATGAACCAGCTCATGCCCCAGCGGTAGGTGCGGTCCACCTGGCTGCTGTACTGGCCGCTCTCGCTCTCCAGCGCCACGCCACGGAACCAGCGGTAGGTGATGTAAAAGATGATGGCGAGCCCGGCATAGGTGGGCACGGCGCCGAAGCTCTTGTCCTCCAGATAGCTGGACAGTCCGCAGACGAAAGCCACCATGCCCACGGTGAGCATGAACGGCCAGGCGCTGGGCTGCGGGACGAAGTAGCGGGTGCTGTCGGGGCTGGCAGGAGCGGATGACATGGTGATTCCCTCTTAATTCAAAGCCTGGTTCTTTTCCCCGGGCCGTCCGGCGACCTGGGTGACATCAAAAAATGTGTAGGACAGGGTAACGGTATCGATATCGGCCGGCAGCTCCGGGTCGAGCATGAAGCGCATGGGCATGCGCTTTTCCTCGCCCGCCGCAAACGACTGGTTGTTGAAGCAGAAGCACTCGGTCTTGCGCAGGTGGCGCGCGGCGTTCCAGGGCGCCACGTTGGGCACGGCCTGGGCGATCACATCATGCGCCTCGGTGTTCTGTGCGATGAATTCCACGGTGTACAGCCGCCCCGGATGCACCTGCAGGCGTGGCGTGCTGGCCTGGAATTTCCAGGGGCGGCCGCCGTTGACGGTGGTGAGGAATTCCACGGTCACGGTACGGCTTTCGTCCACCGTGAGCGCGGCGAGCTCCTCGGCCGGGACGAGTTTCATCTTGCCGTTGATGCCGGTGACCTCACACAGGGCGGTGTACAGCGGGCCCAGCGCAAAGCCAAAGGCGAACATGCCGATCACCACGGCCGACAGGCGCCAGAGATGAAACCGCCGTTGCCTGTCCATCAGCCGCGCGTCACGGAGAAGTAGAAGGCCACGAAGAACCCGACCGCCAGCAGGACGTGGACCAGGAACGTGATCAGGTTCCTGCGGGCCAGGCCGCGGCGCACGGGCGCTTCCGTCCCGGACTCAGTGCGCGGTCTTGGGTTCATCGTGAACCGCCGTGACTTCGGATTCGGGGATGGCCGGCGGGTCTTCGAAGGTGTGGTAGGGCGCCGGCGAGGGCACCGTCCACTCCAGACCGTGGCTGCCTTCCCAGACGCGATCGGTAGCCTTGACGCCCTTGCGCGCCCAGCAGCAGTTCACCAGCACGTTGTAGATGAAGATGAACTGCGCGATGAAGAACACGAAGGCGCCGACCGAGGACCAGACGTTGAAGTCCACGAACTGTACCGCGTAATCCGGCACGCGCCGCTGCATGCCGGCCAGGCCGGCGAAGTGCTGCGGGAAGAAGGTCACGTTGATGAAGATGGCCGAGAGCCAGAAGTGCCACTTGCCCAGGGTCTCGTCGTACATGTGCCCGGTCCACTTGGGGATCCAGTAGTACACCGCGGCGATGATGGAGAACACCGCGCCCGGCACCAGCACGTAGTGGAAGTGGGCCACCACGAAGTAGGTGTCGTGGTACTGGAAGTCGGCCGGGGTGATGGCCAGCATCAGCCCGGAGAAGCCGCCTATGGTGAACAGGAAGACGAAGGCGATGGCGAACAGCATCGGCGTCTCGAAGGTCATCGAGCCGCGCCACATGGTGGCGACCCAGTTGAACACCTTCACGCCGGTGGGCACCGCGATCAGCATGGTGGCAAACATGAAGAACAGCTCGCCCGCCAGCGGCATGCCCACGGTGAACATGTGGTGGGCCCAGACGATGAAGCTCAGGAACGCGATGGACGCGGTGGCATAGACCATGGAGTCATAGCCGAACAGCGTCTTCCGCGCAAAGGTGGGGATGATGGTGGACACGATCCCGAACGCCGGCAGGATCATGATGTACACCTCGGGGTGGCCGAAGAACCAGAAGATGTGCTGGAACATCACCGGATCGCCGCCGCCGGCGGCGGTGAAGAAGCTGGTGGCGAAGTACTTGTCGGTGAGCAGCATGGTCACCGCGCCCGCCAGCACCGGCATCACCGCGATCAGCAGGTAGGCGGTGATCAGCCAGGTCCAGACGAACAGCGGCATCTTCAGCAGGGTCATGCCCGGCGCCCGCATGTTGAGGATGGTGACCACCACGTTGATCGCGCCGGTGATGGAGGAAATGCCCATCAGGTGCACGGCGAAGATCAGGAACGGGAAGGCCGTGCCGGTCTGCAGCACCAGCGGCGGATACATGGTCCAGCCGCCGGCCGGCGCGCCGCCCGGCATGAACAGCGTGGACAGCAGCATGGCGAAGGCAAACGGCAGGATCCAGAAGCCCCAGTTGTTGACGCGCGGCAGGGCCAGGTCGGAGCAGCCGATCATCATCGGCACCATCCAGTTGGCGAGGCCGACGAACCCCGGCATGACGCCGCCGAAGATCATCACCAGCGCGTGCATGGTGGTCATCTGGTTGAAGAATTCCGGCTGCACGAATTGCAGGCCCGGGTGGAACAGCTCGGCGCGGATCACCAGCGACATCAGGCCGCCGACGAAGAACATGCTGAACGAGAAGAACAGGTACAGCGTGCCCAGGTCCTTGTGGTTGGTGGTCTTGATCCAGCGCATGATCCCCTTCTCGGGGCCATGGTGCGCGTGATCGTCGTGATGGGCGTGGTCGGCGGCGTGGTGCGTCATGGTGAGCTCCTGGACAACTTACTTGCGGGCAGCGGCAACCTGGGCGGGCTGGACCACGCCTGAGTTGTTGCCCCAGCTGTTGCGGGTATAGGTAATCACGGCGGCGATGTCGGCATCGCTCAGGTGGGCAAACGGTGGCATCAGGCCCTTGCCCTTGAGGATCTGGGTAATCTGCTCGGCGGCCGGGCCCTTGACCACGGCGCTGCCGATCAGGCTGGGGAAGTTGGGCGGAATGCCGGCGCCGCTGGCCTGGTGACAGGCGGAGCAGTTGGCGCCGTAGACCTTCTCGCCGGCCTTGACCAGTTCGGCCTGGCCCATGGCGGCCGGCTTGGCGGCGGGTGCCGGGGCGGCGGTCCTGATGGCCTGCGCGGGCGCAGCGTCGCTGGCGGTCTGCGCCGGGGCGGCGGCGACTTCCTGCCGGCCTTCCTTGCGCGCGGCCAGCCAGGCGGCGTATTCATCCTCCGGCAGGGCCTGGACCACGATCGGCATGAAGCCGTGGTCGCGGCCGCACAGTTCTGCGCACACGCCGCGGTACACGCCGGGCTGGTCTATGCGCGTCCAGATCTCGTTGATGTAGCCGGGGATGGCGTCCTTCTTCACCGCCAGCTCCGGCACCCACCAGGCATGGATGACATCGTTGGCCGTGATGAGGAAGCGCACCTTCTTGCCCACCGGCAGGACCAGCGGCTGGTCCACGTCCACCAGGTAGTTGGGGACCGTGCGCGGGTCCACGCCGGAGCCGAGCTGACGGGCCTGGTTGGACTCGGCGCTGAGGCTGGAGAAGAAGCTGACCTCCTCGCCCACGTATTCGTACTGCCACTTCCACTGGTAGCCGGTGACCTTGACGGTCATGTCGGCATTGCGGGTGTCTTCCATCTTGATCAGCGTGCCGGCGGCCGGGATGGCCATGCCGATGAGGATGACGAAGGGCACGGCGGTCCAGATGATCTCCACCGTGGTGGATTCATGGAAATCCGCCGGCTTGTGGCCCTTGGACTTGCGGTGGGCGAAGACCGAATAGAACATCACGCCGAACACCAGCACGCCGATCACCACACACACCCAGAAGATGCCCATGTGCAGGCCGTAGACTTCGCGGCTGATCTCGGTCACGCCGGTGGGCATGTTCCAGCCGCCGCTGGTCTCGGTGTAGGCGGACGCCAGTCCGGTGATGGCCAGCAGCGCCGTGAAGAGGGCGGTCTGCAGTGCACTGCGGTTCAGCATGATGACTCTCCTGAAGATAATCCTGGTGCAGTTGCCTGCCCCTCCCGCGCCGGCCAAGCCCGCCGGCCCGGGTCTAACAATTCCTTGATGCGCGCGTACAGCCGTTCCCGTTCCTCGTCGGTCAGGCAGCGCGCCAGTTCCACCTGACGTCCCGAATAGCGGATCCACAGCCGCGTCGGTTCATGCCGCCTGCCGCCCGGTTCCAGCGCGCAGCGCGCCCAGCAGCGCGGCCACTCCAGACATTGCCGGGGCCCGCTGCCGAGCAGGCCCGATTCGACACGCACCATCTCACCGGTGAAACTCACCACCTCACGGTAGCGATTGCGCCTGAGGCTCAGATGCAGCGCCGCGGCCAGGGCCGACAGTTCCAGCCCCGCGAAAGGGACCACTGGCCAAAACCCCAGCCAGGCAAAATAGCCCGCGATGCCGAAGCCGACTCCGCACATCGACGCCATGAACCAGCAGGCCTGCCGCCGGGTCAGAGACGCATTGGGGCCGATGACCAGCGTCGTATCCATCGGGATCACCTCAAGCCGCGAAATTGTAGAGCATCGCCCTTCTCAGGCAAAGCACCATCACGAATCCGGCGGGTGTGCGCAACTCGTATAAGCATTCGATACCCAACCATCCCGGAAGCATGATGAACAGACGTACTTTCATACAAATTGTCACAGGAGGTCTTGCCATGAGCCTGCTTTCTCCCGGCACGCGTGCTGCCGATGCCACGCACGGCACGCTCCAGCGGCCGGCGTCATACTGGAAGCCGCTGCTCGGCGCCGCGGCCTACCATGTGCTGTTCGAGGAGGGCACCGAGCGCGCCTTCACCAGCCCGCTCAACGACGAGAAACGGCCCGGCACCTACGTCTGCGCCGCCTGCCACCTGCCGCTGTTCACCGCCGAGATGAAATTTGACAGCGGCACCGGCTGGCCCAGTTTCTTCCGCACCCTGCCGGATGTCCTCGGCACCCAGACCGACCGCAAGTACTTCATGGTGCGCACCGAGTATCACTGCGTGCGCTGCGGCGGCCACCAGGGTCATGTGTTCGACGACGGCCCGCCCCCCACCGGCCTGCGCTACTGCAACAACGGCGTGGCGCTGCGGTTCGTCCCGCAGGATGAGTCACTGCCGGCGCTCCGGGGCCAGGCATGAAGCGCCTGTTGCTGCTGCTGTGTCTGGTGCTGCCCGGCGCTGCGGCGGCTGCCGAGCGGGAGGCGATCTTCGCCGGTGGCTGTTTCTGGTGCACCGAGGCCGACTTCGAGAAACTCCCGGGCGTGATCGAGGCAGTCTCCGGCTACATCGGCGGCAGCCTGCCCAACCCGAGCTACGAACAGGTATCGTCCGGGCGCAGCGGGCATACCGAGGCGGTCAGGGTGCGTTTCGACACGGACAGGGTCAGTTATGCCGAGCTGGTGGAACGCTTCTGGCGCACCATTGATCCGCTCACGCCCAATGCACAGTTCTGCGACCGCGGCAGCCAGTACCGCAGCGGCATCTATTACCTCGACGAGCAGCAGAAAGAAGCGGCACTCGCCTCGCGCCAGGCGCTGATTGACAGCCGGCGCTTCGACCGGCCCATCGTCACCGAGATTCTGCCCGCCGGCGTGTTCTACCCGGCCGAGACCTATCACCAGGACTACGCGCGCAACAATCCTCTGCGCTACGCCTATTACCGCCGCGGCTGCGGGCGTGACAGCCGGCTGGAGCAGCTGTGGGGCCCGGAGCGCAAGCCTTGAGCCGCCTGCCCACGCTGCTGCTGGCGCTGCTGCTGGGCGCCTGCGCGGCCACGCCCAACCCCAACCCGCGCGCCGCAGAACCACAGCGGCCGATGAACTCGGTGGATCTCGATCGCTACCTCGGCCGCTGGTACGTGATCGCCAACATTCCGTACTTCGCCGAGCGCGGCCGGGTGGGGGCCTACGCCGAATACAGCCGCCGCGCCGACGGGCGCTTCAATGATTGGTACTTTGCGCGCAAGGGGGATTTCAGCGCGCCATGGAAAAAACCGCGGGCCTGGGTGCCGGATCCGGCCGAGCCGGCGCGCTGGAAGGTGCGTTTCTACTGGCCCTTCACCGCCGACTATCTGATCCTCCACGTGGACCCTGACTACCGCTACGCGGTGATCGGCCATCCGACGCGCGAATACGCCTGGATCTTCGCGCGCGAGCCGCGCATCTCGCCCCAGCGCTATGAGGAATTGCTGGCGGTGCTCGACGCGCAGGGTTACGACCAGAGCCGCTTGCTCAGAGTCCCTCAGTTTCCGGATCAGCTGGGGGCTCCGGGGTATCAATGAAGCGGCGCAGCTGCTCGGCGTCGATGGCTGCCACCGCATCGCCGCCGGGTGGCAGCACGCCCCAGCAGGGGGCGCTGAGGTGCTCGCGCAGCGCCTCGATGTTCTCGTCCAGCCGGTCCATCTCCGGCGGCAGCACGTTGGCGATCCAGCCCGCCAGCCAGGCGCGACGGCCGATCGCCTCGGCGCTCAGCAGCGCGTGATTGAGACAGCCCAGCCGCAGCCCCACCACCAGCAGTACCGGCCAGCCCTGCTGCGCCGCCCAGCCGCCGAAACTCAGATCTTCGTTGAGCGGTACCAGCCAGCCGCCGGCGCCTTCCACCACCACCAGCTCGTGGCGTGCGGCCAGCTCGGCGTGGGCCTCCATCAGCCGGCTCACGCGCACCGGCTCGCCGGCCTCGCGTGCCGCCAGGTGCGGGGCGATGGCCGGCGCAAAGGCGTAGGGGTTGATCCGCGCATAGGGCTCCCGCGTGCCGGCCGCCGCCTGCAGCGCCAGGGCATCGGCGTTGCGCAGGCCCTGGGGCGTGGTCTCGCAGCCGCTGGCCACCGGTTTGTAGCCGCAGACCTTGCGGCCTTCGCGCCGTGCGCGGGCCAGCAGCGCGCAGGCGGCGTGGGTCTTGCCGATGCCGGTATCGGTCCCGGTGACGAACAGGGTGCGCGCGCTCATGCCAGCGCCTCGGCCAGGGCTTCGAGCAGGCCATCGATCTGTTCCGGTGTATGCGCGGCCGACAGCGTGATGCGCAGCCGCGCGGTGCCCCTGGGCACGGTCGGCGGGCGGATCGCCGCCACCCAGTAGCCGCGCTCGTAGAGGCGCTGGCTCACCGCCAGTGCGCGCGCCTCGTCGCCGAGGATCAGCGGCTGGATGGCCGTCTGCGAGTCGCCCGGCGCCAGTCCCAGCGCCTGCGCTCCGGCGCGAAAGCGGCGGATGTTGTCCTGCAGCGCGGCGCGGAGCCCGGGCTCGGCCTGCACGATGCGCAGCGCCGCCAGCGCCGCCGCCGCCAGCGCCGGCGGCGGCGCGGTGGAGAACACCCAGGTGCGGGCGCGCTGGATCAGGTATTCGATCAGCGTCTCGCTGCCGGCAACGAAAGCCCCGGCGCAGCCCAGCGATTTGCCGAGCGTGGCGACGTACACGTCATGCGCCGGCAGCGGCGCAGCATCGGGAGCGCGCAGGCCAAAGCCATGCGCGTCGTCGAGCATCAGCGCCGCCCCGTGCGCCCGACAGGCGGCGGACAGCTCGGCCAGCGGCGCGGTATCGCCGTCCATGCTGAACACGGTATCGGTGGCGAGCAGCGTCTGCGTGCCCGCGGGCGCCGCCGCCAGCGCAGCGCGAAAGGCGGCGGCATCGGCATGCGGCACGCGCACGTAGTGGGCGCGCGAGAGGCGTCCGCCGTCGATCAGTGACGCGTGGTTGAGCTCGTCCGCGATCAGCGTGTCGTGCTTGCCCAGCAGCGCGGCGATCACGCCCAGGTTGGCCGCCCAGCCGGAGGAGAACAGCAGCGCCCGGGCGTGGCCGGTATGAGCCGCGAGCGCATCTTCCAGCTCACGGTGCCGCAGGTTGTAGCCGGAGACCAGGGCTGCCGCGCCGCTGCCGGTACCGTACTGCAGGGCCCGGCTGGCGGCGGCGGCCACGCGCGGATCGGCGGCCAGGCCGAGGTAATCGTTGCTGCAGAAGTTCAGGCACTCGCGTCCGTCCACCCGCAGGTGGATGCCGTGCGCGCCCTCCACCACGCGCCGGCGACGGTACAGATGCTGCGCGCGCAGCTGCGCCAGTGTGGCCGCCAGCCGCGCGTCGAGGGCCGAAGGCGCGGTCTCGCCGAGGCTAGTGCCCACAGGCGCCGGCCTGCGCGGCGGGAGCGGCGGCCGGGGCCGGGGCCGGGCTGGCAGCGGCGGCGGCCAGCGTCTCGGTGCCGATACCCAGCCGCTGCAGCAGTGCGCGGTCGCGCGCGTTCTGCGGATTGTGGGTGGTCAGCAGCTTCTCGCCGTAGAAAATCGAGTTGGCGCCGGCAAAGAAGCACAGGGCCTGCAGCTCGTCGCTCATCGCCGTGCGGCCGGCGGACAGGCGCACGTAGGAGGCCGGCATGAGGATGCGTGCCACGGCGATGGTGCGTACGAACTCGATCGGATCGAGGGCCTCGGTGCCCTGCAGCGGCGTGCCCTGCACCTGGACCAGATTGTTGATCGGCACGCTTTCCGGATGCGGGGAGAGGATCGCCAGCTGGCGCAGCAGCTCGGCGCGGTCGGCCGGGCCCTCGCCCATGCCGACGATGCCGCCGCAGCAGACCTTGACCCCGGCCCTGCGCACGTTGGCCAGGGTGTCGAGCCGGTCTTCGTAGGTGCGGGTGGTGATGATCTGGCCGTAGTACTCCGGCGAGGTGTCGAGATTGTGGTTGTAGTAGTCCAGCCCGGCCTGCGCCAGCTGCTCGGCCTGGTGCGGCTTGAGCATGCCCAGGGTGAGGCAGGTCTCCAGGCCCAGGGCCTTGACCTCGCGCACCATGGTTTCCACCTTGTCCAGGTCCCGGTCCTTGGGCGCGCGCCAGGCCGCGCCCATGCAGAAGCGGGTGGCGCCGTTGGCGCGGGCTTCGCGCGCGGCCTCGAGTACGGCCTCGACGTCGAGCAGCGGCTCTTTCTTCAGCCCGGTGTCATAGCGCGCCGACTGCGGACAATAGGCGCAGTCCTCGGGGCAGGCGCCGGTCTTGATCGAGAGCAGGGTGGAGAGCTGCACCGTATTGGGCTCAAAATGCTGGCGGTGCAGACCGTGGGCGCGGAACAGCAGCTCGTTGAAGGGCAGGTCGAACAGGGCCTGCACCTCATCGCGGGTCCAGTCATGACGCAGGGTGGGAGTGAGCATGGAATGCTTCCGTAAAGGCGGCAAAGCCGGAGAGGGATGGACGAGACTGTTGGCCAGGCAGGAGGCGATTGTCAACGGATGAGCGCTCAATGGGTTGACAACTTGCGCCGCCGCGCGCTCGACGCCTTTGCGCCGGCGCGCTGTCTGTACTGCGAATCCGCCGCCGGTGCGGCGCTGATCTGCCCCGCCTGCGCCGCGCGGCTGCCGTACAACACCCCCGCCTGCCCCGGTTGCGCGCTGCCGCAGGGACACGAGGCGCCATGCCCTGCCTGCCTGCAGCAGCCGCGCCCGTTCGACGGCGCCTGCTGCGCCTTCACCCTCGGCGTGCCGGTACAGGCGGCGATCCATGGACTCAAGTACGAGGCGCGCTTCCAGGCCGCGCAGGCGCTGGCGCGCCGCATGGCAGCGAGCTTGCGCAGCCGCGACGCACCGCTGCCCGAGGTGCTGGTCCCGGTCCCGTTGCATCCGCGCCGGCTGATGCGCCGCGGCTACAACCAGGCGCTGGAACTGGCGCGGGTGATCGGCGCCGAGCTCGCCATCCCGGTCTGGCCGCAGGCGGCGCGGCGGCTGCGGCACACGCCAGACCAGATCGGCATGAGCGCCGTGCAGCGGCGGCGCAATCTGCGCGGCGCATTTGCCTGCGGCCCCGAGTTGCGCGGGCTGCACGTTGCACTGTTCGACGACGTGATGACCACCGGGGCCACGCTGGGCGAGCTGGCGCGGGTGGTGCGCCAGTCCGGCGCGACCCGCGTGGAGGCCTGGGCGCTGGCGCGCACGCCTTGATCTTGGGCGGGCCACCGGGTTCAATCCCCGGATGAAGACTCCGCTCATCACCCACGACGCCGTCATCCTCGGCCTGCTCTGCGCCCTGCTGGGGCTGGTCTTTGCCACCGCGCACAGCGCCCACCCGTTCTGGCGGCGCTTTTACCGCTACGTGCCGGCGCTGCTGCTGTGCTACTTCCTGCCCGCGCTGGCCAACACCCTGGGGCTGATCGATGGCGACGGCTCGCGTCTGTACCATGTGGCCTCGCGCTATCTGCTGCCCGCCACGCTGATCCTGCTCACCCTGTCCATAGACCTGCCCGCCATCCGCCGCCTGGGCGGCAAGGCGGTGATCCTGTTTCTCACCGGCACCGTCGGCGTCATCCTCGGCGGCCCGTTTGCGCTGCTGATCTGGGGCTGGCTCTCGCCCGAGACCGTGGCCGGCGATACCTGGCGTGGCCTCACGGCCGTGGCGGGCAGCTGGATCGGCGGCGGCGCCAACCAGGCGGCGATGAAAGAAGTCTTCAGCATCGACAACAACCTGTTCGGCGCCATGGTGGCGGTGGACGTGCTGGTGGCCAACCTGTGGATGGCCGTGATCCTGTATCTGGCCGGGCGCTCGGCCGAGATCGACGCCCGCAGCGGCGCCGATACCTCCGCCATCACCGCCCTGCGCGAGCGCATGGAGCGCTTCCAGGCCGAACACGCACGCGTGACGCGCCTGCCGGACCTGATGTTCATGATGGCGATCGCCTTCGGCTTTACCGGCCTCTCGCACGCCCTGGCCGCGCCGCTGGCAGAGGCTTTCGGCGCAATGGGAGCGTGGGCGCAGCGGCTATCCCTGGCGAGTGACTTCTTCTGGATCGTGGTGCTCGCCACCAGCTTCGGCCTGGGGCTGTCGTTCACCCGTGCCCGGCGGCTGGAAGGCGCCGGCGCCAGCGTCTTTGGCAGCGCCATGCTCTACGTGCTGGTGGCCAGCATCGGCATGCACATGGATCTCACCAGCCTGTTCAGCAACCCCGGCCTGTTCGGCGTGGGCCTGACCTGGATCGCCTTCCACGTGCTGCTGCTGGTGATCGTGGCCCGCCTGCTGCGTGCGCCGGTGTTCTATCTGGCCATCGGCAGCCAGGCCAACATCGGCGGCGCCGCCAGCGCACCGGTGGTGGCCAGCGCCTTCCACCCGGCGCTGGCGCCGGTGGGCGTGCTGCTGGCGGTGCTGGGCTACGCGCTGGGTACCTACGGCGCCTGGATCTGCGGCCAGCTGATGCGCGGTGTCGTGGGCGGCTGAGACCGGCTCAGCGCAGCTCGCGGTCGAGGAAGTCCAGCGCGGCGTCGATCGCGCCCTGGTGCCACAGGAAGGTGGCGAAGTGTCCATAGCCACGGATCAGGTACAGCTCGCTGGGCACCTCAGCCGCCTGCAGTGCGGCGTGCATGGCGCGCGCATTGCGCGGGCCCACTACCCAGTCCCAGGTGCCGTGGTAGAGAAAGAATGGCGCCGTCGCGGGCCCCACCTGCGGCAGCGGCGAAGCGGCGCGCCAGCCGTCCGGGTCGGCGTCGCGCTCGGTGCCCAT
>JBKHXN010000034.1:0-8408 GCA_046565985.1 Gammaproteobacteria bacterium | reverse complement strand
ACCTATGTGGACAACCAGTCGCGCGTCGAGCTGTTCGACTACGACCGTACCGAGTTCGGCCTCTCGCTCCGTTGGGTGCTGCCATGAACATGAAACGCTTGCTCAAGCTGGCGCCGCTGCTGCTGTGCCTGGTGCCGCTGCAGATCGAGGCCGCCGCCGGCCAGGTGATCTTCGTCAAAGGGACGGCGCAGCTGGAACGCGCCGGGCGCCTGCAGCCGCTCGACCGCGGCGCCACGGTGGAGGAGGGCGACCTGCTCATCACTGGGGCCGACGGCCGCGTGCAGCTGCGCATGGCGGACGGAGACCGCATGGCCCTGCGCCCGGACAGCCGGCTGCGCATCGAGCGCTTCCAGACGCCGACCGAGCCCGGCCAGCCCGGCACGGGCGTCGCGTTCTACAGCCTGGTCAAGGGCGGTGTGCGTGCACTGACGCAATCCGGCGGAGCGCGCGACGAAGCCAGTTACCAGGTGCGCACCAACGTGGCCACCGTGGGCATCCGCGGTACCCACTACAGCCTGCGCCTGTGCGCCGGCGATTGCGCCGGAGATGACGGCCTCTACAGCGGCGTGCACGAGGGCGGCATCCGCCTGCGCAATCAGGCGGGTGAGCTGGATCTGGACAGGAACCAGTACGGGTACGTGGCCGGCCCGGACAGCCCGCCCACGCAGCTGCCCGCACCGCCGTCCCTGCTGCTGGACAGCCTCGCCGGTGGCGAGGGTGATGGCAGCGCCGGCGACAGCCGGGCCAGCCGCCGCCCGCCGGTGGAGGATGAAGCCGGGGGTGGCGGCCCGCCGCCCGAACCTCCGCCGCAGACCGTGGGGGGTCAGGATGAATTCGGCAATCCGGTGGACTTCACGCCCGGCGAGTTCAAGGATAAGCGCCTGGAGCCCTGCAGTACCTGCGACTGCTTTGACTGTCAGTTTGTCAGTGAGCCGGCGGCCTAGGCTCGCCAGGATCCCGCGTCGCGGCCGGGTCTGCTATAAGCCGGCCTGATTCTCCTCGGGGACGGCAGCATGATGTCGAAGTGGAAATACCTGCTCAGCCGACTCAATCGGCGCCTGTGGGTGCGGGCGGGGCTGTACGCCCTGATCGGCATCGCCTCGGCCCTGGTCTCGGCGCTGGCAGGGCCCTACCTGGACCTCGGCCCGGCCTCCTGGCTCGGCGCCAACGCGGTCAAGGATCTGCTGACCATCATGGCCTCCAGCATGCTGGCGGTGGCCACCTTCTCGCTGTCCACCATGGTGTCGGCGTACGCGGCCGCCTCAAGCGGTACCACGCCACGCGCCACGCGGCTGTGGATCGAGGATCCCACCGCGCAGACCGCGCTCTCCACATTCATCGGTGCGTTCCTGTTCAGTATCGTCGGGCTGATCGCGCTCAGCACCGGCATCTACCAGGACGAGGGCCGGGTGCTGCTGTTCGTGATCACGGTGGTGGTGATCGGCATCGTCGTTGCCACGCTGCTGAACTGGATCGACCGGCTCTCCAGCTTCGGCCGTTCGGGCGAGACCATCGACCGCGTCGAGGCCGCCACGCGCCAGGCCCTGCAGGAACGCCTGCAACAGCCTTTTCTGGGCGGCACGCCCTGCGCCCGCATCCCGGACGGGTCGCGGCCGGTGGCGGCGACCGAGATCGGCCATGTGCGCGCGGTGGACATGGGGCGCCTGCACGCCGCGGCAGAGGCGGCCGGGATCACGGTGTACCTGGCCGCCTTGCCGGGAGCTTTCGTGGATCCGGCACGCCCGCCCCTGTATGTCGCCGGTGAATGCGACGAGGCCTGTGCGGCCAAACTGCTGAGCGCCGTCATCATGGGCGACAGCCGCACCTTCGAGCAGGATCCGCGCTTCGGCCTGATCGTGCTCGCGGAGATTGCCTCCCGCGCCCTGTCCCCCGCGGTCAATGATCCCGGTACTGCCATCGACATCATCGGCACCGGCCTGCGGCTCCTCAGCCTGTGGCCGATGCAGCAGGCAGCCGATACGGCAGAGATCCGTTATCCGCGCATCCACGTGCCACCCCTGCATCTGGATGACCTGTTGCATGACCTCTACGGTCCCATCGCCCGTGACGGCGCCGGCATTCTCGAAGTTGGCGTCAAGCTCCAGCGCGCGTTCGGCGCCCTGGAAGCCATCGGACACCCGGACCTGGCGCGTGCCGCCCAGCAGCACGCCCGGTTGGCCCTGCAGCGGGCCGAAGCGGCCCTGGACTTCGAACCCGATCGCGTCCTGCTGCGCGCAGCGGCCACCCGCCGTCGGCGCGAACCCTGATCCGCGGCCACGCGCAGGACGGACGCCGAGCGCCGATAATGCGCGGATGAAATTTGAACTGATCTCGCAGGACGGCCATGCGCGCCGGGGGCGGCTGCATTTTGCGCGCGGGGTGGTGGAGACTCCGGCGTTCATGCCGGTGGGGACTTACGGCACGGTCAAGAGCCTGACGCCGGAGGAGGTGCGCGGCAGCGGTGCGCAGATCCTGCTCGGCAATACCTTTCACCTGATGCTGCGGCCCGGCGAGCAGACGGTGCGTGCGCTCGGGGGGCTGCACGGCTTCATGCACTGGGACGGGCCCATCCTCACCGATTCCGGTGGCTTCCAGGTCTGGAGCCTGGCCGAACTGCGCCAGATCCGCGAGGAAGGCGTGAGCTTTGCCTCGCCCGTCAATGGCGACCGCATCTTTCTTTCGCCGGAGCGCGCCATCGAGGTCCAGCATGCGCTGGGCGCCGATATCGTCATGCAATTCGACGAGTGCACTCCATACCCGGCCACGGAGCGGGAGGCGCGCAGCTCGCTGGAGCTGTCCGCGCGCTGGGGTCAGCGCTGCCGTACCCGCTTCGACGCGCTGGCCGCGCAGGAGCCGCGCAACGAGGCGCTGTTCGGCATCGTCCAGGGCGGCATGCACGCGGTGCTGCGGCGTGAATCGCTGCAGCGGCTGGGCGAGATCGGCTTTGAGGGCTACGCCCTGGGCGGGCTCTCGGTGGGCGAGCCGGAGGCCGAGCGGCTGAAGGTGCTGGACGCGGTGGCGCCGCAGTTGCCGGCGCAGGCGCCGCGCTATGTCATGGGGGTGGGCACACCGCGCGATCTGGTGCAGGCCGCGGCCTTCGGCGTGGACATGTTCGACTGCGTGATGCCCACCCGCAATGCGCGCAACGGACACCTGTTCACCAGCCAGGGTGTGATCAAGCTCCGCAACAGCCGCTACCGCGACGACCCGTCACCGCTGGACCCGGACTGTGCCTGCGCCACCTGCCGGCATTACTCGCGCGCCTATCTGCATCATCTGGACAAGTGCAACGAGATGCTGGGCCCGCGCCTCAACACGCTGCACAACCTGCACTATTACCAGCGGCTGATGCAGCGCATCCGCACGGCGATCGAGGCCGGCCGTTACGCGGCGTTCGCGCGCGACTTCCTCGCCTCGCCCGAGGGCGCGCCGCGCTTGGCAGCAGAGCCCGCCTGAGCGCGGCTCAGGGCCGGGCGTCCTGCATGCGCGGGCGTGCCGGCCAGTAGGCGGCGCGCAGCTGGGCCACGGCGCCGATGCCCTCGGTGAAGACGAAGAACCACAGCACCACCGGCGCGTCCTGCACCAGGATGAAGTACACCAGCAGCAGGGCGATGTAGCTGCGGCCCCAGCCGTCGATCACCGCCATCAGCCCGGTGGGGTGCAGCAGCCGTGCCGCCACCCAGACCGTGACCAGCGCGCCCATCAGGCAGACGAACAGCAGCTGGAACGGTTCGAATACCGGCGCCGTCGCGGTGCCGCCGAGCAGGCCGTTGAGCCAGTACACGAAGCCGACGAACAGCTGGGCGCCGAAGGGCAGGGCCACCAGGCCGCCCACGGCGGAGTCCAGCAGGGCCCAGAACCGCACGGTTCGGGCGGGGATGTGATCAAAGCGCATGGGTCACTCCGGCAGATGCGCGAGCGTAATCGCTGCGCCGCGGCCGCGCCAGCGGGCTTGCCTGATCCGCCCTGCTGTGGTTTCTTGGGGCGCAAACCACAGGGGACGGTCCGATGAGCGGTTTGCAGGCGGTGGACTACGCGGTACTCGCCGGGTACCTGGTGCTGGTGGTGGCGATCGGCGTGCGCGTCAGCCGCCGCAGTCCGACCGGCGACGATCTGTTCCTGGCCGGGCGCACGCTGGGCGCCGGCGCGGTGGGCCTGTCGCTGTTCGCCTCCAACATCTCGTCCACCACGCTGATCGGTCTGCCGGGGGCGGCCTGGGAACACGGCATCGCCGTGGCCAACTACGAATGGATGGCGGCGCTGGTGCTGATCTTCAGCGCCTTCTACGTGGTGCCGGTGTTCCTGCGCAACCGGCTGACCACGGTGCCGGAGCTGCTGGAAAAGCGCTTCGACGCGCGGGCGCGCAAGTATCTCTCCGGCGTCTCGGTGTTCCTGTCTCTGGTGCTGGATACCGCCGGGAGCCTCTACGCCGGGGCCATCGTGCTGATGCTGTTCATCCCGGGGCTCACGCTCACCCCCACCATCGTCGCCATGGCGGTGTTTGCTGGCCTCTACACCGCCGCCGGCGGCCTGCGCGCAGTGGTGTTCACCGACATGCTGCAGTCGGTGGTGCTGCTGCTGGGCGCGCTGATCCTCACGGTGCTGGTGTTCGGTGAGTTCGATTACCAGTGGAGCCAGGTCCGAGCGGCGCTGCCGGCGGAAAAATTCTCGCTGCTGCGGCCCATGGACGACCCCATGCTGCCCTGGCTGGGCACCCTGGTCGGGCTGCCGATCCTGGGTTTCTACTACTGGACCATGAACCAGTACGTCTCGCAGCGTCTGCTCGGCGCGCGCGACGTGCCCACCGCCACGCGCGGTGCGCTGCTGGCGGCGGGGCTGAAGCTGCTGCCGCTGTTCATCATGGTGATCCCGGGCGCCATGGCCGCGGCTCTGATCACCGACCTGGACCGCGCGGACACGGTGTTCCCGCGCCTGATCGCCGAGTACGCGCCGGCCGGGCTGGCGGGTCTGATCCTCGCCGGGCTGATGGCGGCCATCATGTCCAGCGTGGATTCGGCGCTGAACTCGGCGTCCACGCTCATCACCAAGGATTTCATCGAGCCGCGCCGCCGCCGGCCGATGGACGAGCGCCAGCTGGCGCGCACCGGGCGTGTCGTGACGGCGATACTGATGGTGCTGGCGGCCGCCTGGGCGCCGATGATCGACCGGTTCCCCGGCCTGTTCGCCTATCTGCAGCAGGGCTTTGCCTACGTCACGCCGCCACTGGTGGCGCTGTTTGCGCTGGCGCTGTGCAGCCGGCGCATCGGTGCGCGCTCGGCGCTGGCCGCGACGGTGACCGGGCACGTGGTGAGCGCCGGATGGTTTGCCGCCACCCAGCTGGGCTGGCTGGACCTGCACTTCACCCTGGTCGCCGGCGTGCTGCTGGGCCTGACGCTGCTGGCGGCCCCGCTCTGGCAGCGGCTGCTGGGCGGCACGCCACCGGCGCCGGCGCTGGCGGCACTGGCGCAGGGGCCGCTGCGCCAGAGCGCCGCCCTGCGCGCCACCGCGCTCGGCCTGGTGCTGCTGACCGGCGCGCTGGTGATCGCCTTCTGGTGATTCAGAGCAGCGCGGCGATGTCCTTGGCGATGTCTTCCGGCTTGTCCATGGAGCCGTAGCGCTTCACCACCTGGCCGCTGCGGTCCACCAGGAACTTGGTGAAGTTCCACTTGATGGCCTCGGTGCCGAGCACGCCGGGGGCACTGCTCTTGAGATGCTGGTAGAGCGGGTGCGCGCCGGCGCCGTTGACCTCGATCTTGGCGAACAGCGGAAAGCTCACCTCGTAGTTCATCGAGCAGAAATTCCGGATCTCCTGCTCGTCGCCCGGCTCCTGGTGGCCAAACTGGTCACAGGGAAAGCCCAGCACCACCAGGCCCTGGTCCCGGTACTGGCGGTACACCGCCTCCAGGCCCTTGTACTGGGGCGTGAAGCCGCACTTGCTGGCCACGTTGACGATCAGCAGCACCTTGCCCTGGTACTGCTGGAGCGGCTGGGGCGTGCCGGTGATGTCCTTGGCGGTGAAATCGTAGAGAGTTTTCATTCGGGTTTCCTTCAGATGAGGGCGGCATCCACGCCCATGAGGCTGTCGGCGTCCTGCCGCACGTTGGCGAGCAGCGCCGGGACCTGGCTGAGCATGCGGGTGGCGAAGAATTCGGCGGTGGCGAGCTTGCTCTGGCGGAACCGCTCGTCGGGCTGCGCGTGCGCGGCCTTGGCCATGCGCAGCCAGTTGTAGCCGAGATAGGTCAGGCAGAAGGCGCGCTGGTAGTCGCAGCAGCCGAAGGCGCCGGTGTTGGGCTTGTCACGGAAGTTTTCCTGCAGCCAGTGGGTGGTCGCCTCCAGCTCTTCCAGCGCCTTGGTCAGCGGCCGCACGATGAAACCCAGCGGCGCGTCGGAGGTGGTTTCTGCCCGCACCTTGGCGAAGAAGCGCTGCGGCAGCCGGCCGCCGTGCAGCATCAGCTTGCGGCGCACCAGGTCCATGGCCTGGATGCCGTTGGTGCCTTCGTACAGGCAGAGGATCTTGGAATCACGCACGATCTGCTCGATGCCGTGATCGCGGATGAAGCCGTGCCCGCCATAGACCTGCACGGCCAGCGAGCCCAGCTCGAAAGCCGAATCGGTGCAGTAGGACTTCACCAGCGGAGTGTTGAGGTCCACCCAGTCCTGGGCTTCCTCGCGCACGGCCGGGTCGGGGTGGTGGTGGGCCAGGTCCACGTACAGCGCGGTTTCCAGCGCCAGCACGCGGGCGCCTTCGGTGGTCGCCTTCATCTGCAGCAGCATGCGCCGCACATCGGGGTGGTCGATGATGGTCTCGCTGCCGCTGAAGCTCTTGCCCTGCTTGCGGTCGCGGGCGTAGGCAATGGCGTTCTGCGTGGCCAGCTCGCATTGGCCCAGACCCTGCAGGCCGACGAGGATGCGCGCCAGATTCATCATCACGAACATGTTCTGGATGCCGGTGTTGGGCGCGCCCACGAGATAACCGGTGGCCCCGTCGAACTGGATGGAGCAGGTGCAGGAGCCGTGGATGCCCATCTTGTGTTCAATGGACACGCAGCGCACCGCATTGCGCTCGCCCAGCGAGCCGTCGGGTTTGACCATGAACTTGGGCACGATGAAGGTGGACAGCCCCTTCACGCCGGGCGGCGAGCCCTCGATGCGCGCCAGCACGAAGTGGACGATGTTGTCCGCCATCGTGTGCTCCCCGGAGGTGATGAAGATCTTGCCGCCCTCCAGCCGGTAGCTGCCGTCCGCCTGGGGGATGGCCTTGGTCTTGACCGCGCCGAGGTCGGAGCCGGCCTGCGGTTCGGTGAGGCACATGGTGCCGGTCCACTCGCCAGTGCCGAGCCTGGGCAGATAGGCCTGCTTCTGCTCGTCCGAGCCGCTGGCGAGGATCGCTTCGAAGCAGCCCACGGTCAGGCCCGGGTAGAGCGCAAAGGCGACGTTGGCCGAGCACAGCAGCTCGTCCACCACCTTGGCCAGCGTGAACGGCAGGCCCTGGCCGCCGAATTCGGTCGGCGTGGCCAGGCCCACCCAGCCGGACTGCCAGTACAGCCGGTACACCTCGGCCATGCCGTCGGGCACGCGCACCTCGCCGTTGTCCCACTTGCAGCCCTGGGCGTCGGAGAGGGCGTTGAGCGGGGCCACTTTTTCCTCGATCAGCTTGGCCGCCTCGTCCACCAGGCCGCTGATGAGCTCGGGCGTGGCGTCGGCAAAGGCGGGAAGCTCGGCCAGCTGCCCGACGTTGAGCACGTCGTTGAGGACAAAATTGATTTCGCGCAGGGGCGCCTTGTAAGTGGCCATGATGGTTGTCCGCAGGTGATGTGAAATAAATCAGCCGAAGGCTACCACGGTGATCTTCCGCGGCAAGTTGTGCAGCAAATTCCTCGCCGCTACGCGCCCAGCAGGGCGGGAAAGGACTCGTGCAGCCGCGTATTGGTGGCGACGATATGCCCGGTCTCCAGCACGTTGCCGGCGCCGTAGAGTTCGTGGACCACGCCGCCGGCCTCCTGCACCAGGACGATGCCGGCGGCGATGTCCCAGGGCTTGAGGTCGAGTTCCCAGAAGGCGTCGAGACGCCCCGCGGCGACGTAGGCCAGATCCAGCGCCGCGGCGCCGGCGCGGCGCACGCCGGCGGTGTGCGCCACCACCTTGCGCATCATCGGCAGGTAGCGGTCCAGTCCTTCCTCGGTCAGCGGCACGCCGGTGCCGATCAGGGCCTGGTCCAGTTCCTTGCAGTGACTGACGCGGATACGGCGGTCATTGAGCGTGGCGCCGGCGCCGCGGCTGGCGGTGTAGAGGTCCTGGGTGCTGGGCGCATAAACCACGCCGTGCTCCAGGCGGCCACGGACTTCCACGCCGATCGACACCGCAAAGTGCGGCAGGCGATGCAGGAAATTGGTGGTGCCGTCCAGCGG
>JBKHXN010000033.1:0-5725 GCA_046565985.1 Gammaproteobacteria bacterium | reverse complement strand
CGCCCAGCGCCAGCCGGAGCAGTCCGCGCACGAGAGGCCGCAGCAGGCGTGCCTGCGGCGCATCGCTGGTGAATATATAGCCCATGCCGGCCACGGCGTTGACCCGCGCCGGAACGCCGGCCAGGCGCGCGGCCAGCGAGCCGTACACCGCGCACTTGATGGTGAAGGCATGCACCACGTCCGGCCGTTCGCGGCGCAGCAGCCGCACCAGATGCAGCAGCAGCAGCGTCTCGCGCAGCGGATTCAGGCTGCGCCGCTGCATCGGCACCGGCTGCCAGCGCAGGCCCAGAGCGCGCAGTTTTTCGCCGTAGGGGCCGTCGGGCGAAACCAGCAGCACGTCATGCCCGGCATCGTGCAGCGCAAGCGCCAGCGAACGGCGGAAGTTGTAGAGGTACCACTCGGTGTTGGCGAACAGAACGAGTTTCATGCCACGCCCGCAGCCGCTGCCCCGGGATCGCGATGCAGGGCGTCGCGGATCCGGCGGGTGTTGGTCGCGACCGCCTCGACCATGCGCGCCACCCGCGGCTCGCGGCCGCCCTGTGCGACGATGTCGGCGCCGGCCACGTGCAGGGAAGCGAGCACCGCATCGGCCAGTCCTTCGACCCGCTTCAGCACGTAACCGGGTGCGTAGCGGCTCGCACCGGCGAATGCGCGCCAGTCCTGCGCGCCGATGCGGTCGATCCGGGTGGCGGCACCGATGCGCATCGCGGGCGTGCGCTCGACCATCGACTCCGGCAGGTAGATGGTGGGCACCAGGTCATACAGCGGCGCAAGGCGACGCCGCCCCTGCGGATCGGACAGCAGGGACAGGTTCTTGGCGTGCGCGTCGGCGTTGCCGATCAACGCGTTGAAGACCACCCAATCCAGCAGGCCGTTGAGCGCGCCGGGGCCCAGCGCCAGCCGTCGCAGCAGCGCCGAGCAGTCCGCCAGGCCCGGGCCTCCCCGATCCTCGTACTTGAGCCGCTCGGGGTAACCGAGCGCCTGGCACAGATCCTCCTGGTGCAGGCGACACGTGCTGCCGTCGGGTGCGGCGATGCGGTCGTAGCGTTCGACGAGCAAGGCCGGACGGCCGGCGACCTCGACCAGCCGCGCGCGCGCTGCGTCCAGCCCCACCTGGCGGGCCAACGCCAGGCCGAGCGCCTCCGCATCGCGGATGCCGGGAAAGCGAAGGCTGTCGGGCTTGAGGAGGTGCGTGCTGGCCTCGCCCGGGCGCGGCAGGCGCAGGCGACCTTCCGCATCGACGACCACCGCCAGTTTGTCCTGGGCACCGGCCAGCGAGAGGCGCAGCGGCGCGCCCGCCAGCGCCCAGGCGCCTTCGCCCGCGTCAGCGCCCTGACGCCCGAGCACGGCGTCCAGATCCTCCTCCAGGTCCGCTTGACCTCCACCGGATCCACTGGCGCCTGCATGCACGGCGCCGGGCACGCGTACGCTGACGGCACCGGCGCACTCGCCCCCGATCGCCGCAAGCAATGCGAAATCGTCATCCGGCGGGAGGCGCAGGCGTTCCACCACCGCCTGGCGCACGGCGCCTTCCGGCAGCAGGTTGCAGAACCAGTTGCGTGCCACCGCCCCGACGTACGGGTCCTCGCGCAGCGGCAGGGTCACCGACATCGGCACGGCCGCTGCGGACTGCAGGTAGTCGCCGTGGTAACGGAAGGTCCAGTCCTCCGGACTGCGCAGGGGACCGGCGATTGCGAGTTGCCCCGTCGGCCGGTCGAACAGCAGGACCTCCAGCCGGTCGATCATGGACCCGGCCCGTCCAGCCGCAGTCGCAGGCCCAGGGCCGCCAGGATGTCCAGCGCCTTGCCGACCTGCACCCCCGGCTTGCCCCGCTCCAGTTCACTGACAAGCCGCACGCCGGTACCCGCCAGCCCGGCCAGGTCCGCCTGGGTCAGCCCGTGGGCCTTGCGCGCGTCGCGGATCGCCGCGCCCAGCTCGAGCGGATCACCCACGAACTGCTTTGTTCCCGTTCGGGACATTCTGGTGTGCCTGAGGTCTCTCAACCGGAAATGATACCGAACGGGAATATTTCATTCCCAACGTGGCAAGTCAAGCTGTTTTTCCCGAACGGGAAATAACTGGGCGGTCGTCACCACAGGGGCATGAAGCGATACGGCACCCAGTACTGGGCATGGGTGGCGAAATTCAGCCAGACCCAGAGGACCGCGGCGTAGTAGGCCACGACCGCCAGCACGATCAGGGTCCGCCCCGCCTTCCCCGGCGCCAGCCGGTGCAGCCGCGAGAACACCAGCATCTGCAGCGGGATCAGGTACAGCGCCATCCGGTCCACCGCGGTCGAGGCCAGGAACACCAGCGGCACGCAGGCCAGCGCGATCAGCGCCATCCAGGTCCACAGGCTTCGCTCCTGGGCGTCTTCCAGCAGGCGCCTGCGGAACAGCAACAGCAGCCCGGCCGGAACCGCGTTCATCGCCACCCGGATGGCGCCGCCCTGGGATTCCATCTCCTCGTCCACGTAATTGAGCCAGAGGAACTCGGCGGCCTCATCCAGCAGCGCCCAATAAGCCAGCAGGGCCGCCACCGCCACCCAGAGGGTCGTCCAGACCCGCCGGCGCCGCACCGCCAGCGCTGCGATCGGAATCAGCAGCACCGCGGTCTTGTGGAACAAGGCGGCCACCGCCACCCACAGCACGAAGGCGCGCACCCGGCCGTCGCCCAGCGCCACCAGGCCGAACATCGCCAGGCCCAGCGCCACCGACTGCCGGGTGTAGCCCATGCCCACGACCACCAGCAGGTACGACACCGCCACCAGCAGCGCCAGCCACGGCCTGGGCTGCTCCCGGCAGAAGCGTGCGGTGCCTGCCATCAGCACCGCGGCGCATACGAGGTTGATTGCGTAGACGTCGCCACCGACCTGGGCCACCAGCCAGTTCAGCAGGTAGTACCCGGGATCGCCGTACTCAAGCACCTCGCCCCAGCGCATGCGGGCGATGTCCTGGAAGTGCGTGAGGTACGCCCCCCAGTCGCCACCGACCTGGTCGCGCAGGCCGATGAGCAGCGTCATCAACCCAACCACCAGCACCCATACCGCCCTGGCCTGTGGCGCGGGGAGGCGGCCCGGCGCCAGCACGGCCAGCAGCGGCAACAGGAACAACAGCCAGAAGCCCCACATCAGGCAGTGCCCCGCTGCCGTTGCAGCCAGCCCTGGAAGGTGGGCACCGAACACCAACCGCAGGCTTCCGACTCCCCGGCAGATACAGGCAGATTCGAAACGCCGGCGCGGGCCACAGGCTGCATGGGGTTTTCCTTCAAACGATCCAGGGTCGGCGTCAGCACTTGCGGATGGGCCCCGGGTAACTGGCCACTACCGGATCGGAAGTCAGCAGGGTGATGCCCTCCACCTGCGCCTGCGCCACCAGCATGCGGTCGAACGGGTCGCGATGGATCGGCGGCAGCGTGGCGGTGGCCACAGCATGGTCGCTGGCGACGGGCAGTTCCAGATAGCCGTTGTCCAGCAGGCCACGCCGCAATACTGCAGCCTCGGCGGTGAAATCCGCGCGTCCCAGGCCGGCCTTGATCGCCACCTCCCACAGGCTGGCAGCGCTGAAGTGCAGCTCGTTCCCCGAATCGTCGATCATCATGCGCGCCGCGGCAGGCAGGCGGTCCGGCTCCGCCGCCGCCCACAGCAGCAGATGGGTGTCCAGCAGCAGTTTCATGCCGCTGTACCGAACAGGGCTGCCACTTCGTCCTCGCCCATGCGGTCGAAATCGTCGGGTACCGTGAACGCACCGCGCAGGAACCCCAGGCGCTGCATGCGTCCTCCGGCCGGCGCGTCGACCCGCACCACCCGGACCACCGGTTTGCCGGCCTTGGCGATCACGAAGGACTCGCCCGCGACCGCACGCTCGATCAGGCGCGACAGGTGGGTCTTGGCTTCATGGATATTCACGGTGGTCATCGACCTGCTCCGCACGCATGACTAGGCCCGGTTAGTCTAGTCCGCCCGCCCAAGACCGGCAACCGGCAGTTTCAGACTCCGCCGCCTCGGGGATACGAGGCACCGGGCACCGGGGAAGCACCGGCAATGCCGGGCAGGGATCAGTGGGCTCCATTCGGCCGGTTCTGGTCCAGCCAGGCCTGGAACATCAGCACCGACCAGAGGCGGTAGCCGAAACTGCCCTCGCCGCGCTGATGCGCCTGCCAGGTGCGGGTGATGGCCTCGGGCCGCAGGTAGCCTTCCCGGCGCAGGCGGCCTTCGTTCAGCAGGTCGCCAGCCCATTCCCGCAGCGGGCCGCGCAGCCACTGGTCCAGCGGAATGCCGAAGCCCATCTTCGGGCGCTCGATCAGGGCGCGCGGCACGTGCCGGTCCAGTAGCCGGCGCAGGATCCACTTGCCCTTGCCGTCACGCAGCTTCATCGACATCGGCAGACGCCAGGCGAACTCCATCACGTCCCGGTCCAGGAATGGCGCCCGGGTTTCCAGCGATACCGCCATGGCCGCCCGGTCCACCTTCACCAGGATGTCGTCGGGCAGGTAGGTCATGCCGTCGAGCGCCATCATCCGCGCCACCGGATCTTGCAGCTTGGGCCACCGATCGCGCGCGTCCAGCAGGTTGGGCGGGGTGTGCGCATCGATGACCATCGCGGCGGCTTCAGGCCATTCGGTCACCAAAGATACGTACAAGTCGTCCACGCCCTGGACATTGCGCAGGCGTTGCCCGAGCTTGTGGACCTTGTCTCCGGGCTGGGCCACGCCCATATGGCGCGCCAGCGGGCCTGCCGATGCGTTGATGGCATGGGCCGGCACGGCAGTCATGGCGGCACCCAGCAAATGCCGCAGGGGCATGGGCAACCAGCCGAGCCGCCGCCACGTGGACGGGCCCAGGAAATAGCGGTTGTAGCCCGCGAAGAACTCGTCTCCGCCGTCGCCGGAAAGCGCCACGGTCACGTGTCGCCTCGCCAGCTGCATCACCAGGTGCGTGGGCAGCTGCGAGGAGTCCGCGAAAGGCTCGTCGTACATCTCGGGCATCTTCGGGATCAGCGCCAGTGCATCGTCCGCCGACAGCCGCAGCTCGGTGTGGTCGGTACCCAGGTGCGCCGCTACCGCACGCGCGTGCACGGCCTCGTCGTAATCCTTTTCCTCGAAGCCGATGGTGAAGGTGCGCACCGGCCGGCTGCTCTGCGCCTGCATCACTGCCGTCACCAGCGAGGAATCAATGCCCCCGGACAGCAGTGCACCCAGGGGCACGTCCGCCAGCTGCTGCCCCGCCACCGCCCTCCCCAGCAGGCGCGCCAACTCGTCCACTGCCTGCTCCTCGCTGCCGGCGAACGGGTCGGCCAGGCCGCGCTCTGCGACGTCCGCCAGCGACCAGTACGGCCGCGGCTGCGCGTCACGCTGGCCCTGGCGCAGCTGCAGCCATGTGCCGGGCGGAAGCTTGGAGATGCCCTGGTGGATGGAATACGGCGCCGGAATGTAGTTGTGGCGCAGCAGCAGGGCGAGCGCGCCGCGGTCCACCGTGGCCTTGAACGCCGGATGCGCGCGCAAGGCCTTGAGTTCGGACCCGAACAGGAACACCTCGCCCTGCCACCCGTAGTACAGCGGCTTCTCGCCGGCACGGTCGCGCGCAAGCACCAGGGTGCGTTCCTGCCGATCCCAGAGTGCGAACGCGAACATGCCCACGCTGCGCTGGAGCGTGGCTTCGATGCCCCAGGCCTCGATGCAGGCAAGCAGCGTTTCGGTGTCGGAATGGCCGCGCCAGGGAGGCGCG
>JBKHXN010000032.1:0-3344 GCA_046565985.1 Gammaproteobacteria bacterium | reverse complement strand
CCCACCTTTTCCAGCCCGCCCTGGCGCAGCAGGTGCTTGAACACCAGGCCGGCGATGTACCAAGCCAGCGTCGGCGGGGTATTGAGCATGGAATCGTTCTCGGCCTGCTGCCGATAATCGAAGATCGGCGGCGTGCCGGGCAGCGCCTGGCCGATCAGGTCCTCACGGACGATGACGATCGTCAGGCCCGCCGGGCCGATGTTCTTCTGCGCGCCGGCGTAGATCAGGCCGAAGCGGCCGACGTCGAGCGGCCGCGAGGCGATGGTCGAGGACATGTCGGCCACCAGCGGCACCGCGCCGGTATCCGGCAGCTGGTGGAATTCCACGCCGTGTATGGTCTCGTTGGGCGTGATGTGCACGTAGGCAGCGTTCGGGTCGAGCTGCCAGCCAGCAAAGTCCGGAATGTGGGTGAACTTGTCGGCCTCGCTGCTGGCGGCGATGTTCACCTTGCAGAACTTGCCCGCCTCCTTGGCGGCCTTCTTGCCCCAGTCGCCGGTCAGCACGTAGTCCGCGCCGGCCCTGCCGCGCAGCAGGTTCATGGGGATGAAGCTGAACTGGGCGGTGGCCCCACCCTGCAGGAACAGCACCTTGTAGCCGGCCGGGATGCCCAGGAGCGTCCGCAGGTCCTGCTCGGCCTCGGCCGCCACGCCCATGAAGGGCTTGTCGCGATGCGACATCTCCATCAGCCCCATGCCCTCGCCGCGGAAGTCCAGCAGCTCATCGCGGACCTGTTCCAGCACCGGCTGCGGGAGCGTGGCGGGGCCCGCACTGAAGTTGAATATTCTATTCATATCAATCTCTTGTTAAATAAACTTGAAGTCGTTATCGCCACTGTTCCAGGTCCAGGCCGGGCAGCGCCGCGAAGATCTCAGGACGCTCGGTGACCAGGATCAGCTGATGCGCCAGCGCGGTGGCCGCCACCTGCAGGTCGAGCGCGTTCAGGCGTTCGCCGCTGGGCTGCAGATAGGCCGCCAGCTGCACCGCCTGCTGCGCCTCGGCGGCGCCAAACTCCAGCTGCCGCACGCTGGCCAGCAGCTCGCGCAGCAGCCTGAACTGGCGCGCCTGCTGGCGCGGCTGGGCGCGCAGCCCCAGCTCCACCTCCACGCGGCTGACCACCGAAACCGCCACGTCACCCGGCTTGAGTTCCGCGAGCCGGAGCACCACAGGCAGCCGCCCGCGGACGGCGGCGGCGAGCACCGGCGCGTCGAGCAGATACTTCACGGGCCGGCCCCGCGTTCCGGCCCCAGCGCCTGGCGCCAGGCCAATACGTCCAGCGTCTCCTCGGCGAGGTCCGGCGCAGGATTGCGGAAGTGCGCCTTGAGCGCCTCCGGCCAGTCCTTTTCCTCGTTGCGCGCCAGCCACTCCTGCACCGCGATCACGATCAGGCGGTTGCGCGTCAGGCCGGTACGCGCCACCGCGGCGCTGAGCCGCGCCAGGGTGCCGGCGTCGAGATGAAGGCTGAAATTCATGGGGCGCAGAGCATAACCTAACAGGTGATGTTAGTTCAATCATCAGCTTCTTCTTGGGGCCCAGTTCGTCAGGTGAGGTCCTGTCCACCCTCTTCGCCACCGCCCGACCCCATTACGCTGGCCATGCCGCCGCTCTGCATCCGCAGCCGCATATATCGCGTAAGCACCCATGCCATCTATTCCGGTGGCGTCCAGATTCAGGGGATTCATCATGCGACTTCACAGCTTGTTCACGGCCACCGCAACGGCCCTGGCCTGCGCACTGCCTTACGGCGCGGCGCTGGCCTCCAGCCACCGCGAAGCGCCGTTCATCACCACGGCACCCAAAGTCGATGGAACCGACTTCTACCTGTTCAACAGCTATGAGACCGGCCGCACAGGATTCGTGACCCTCATCGCCAACTACCTGCCCCTGCAGGACGCCTACGGCGGACCCAACTACTTCACCCTGGACCCGGACGCCCTGTACGAGATCCACATCGACAACACCGGCGACGCGGTGGAAGACATTACCTTCCAGTTCCGCTTCCAGAATCAGCTCAAGGGCATTGCGCTCCAGGTGGGCCCGGACGGCAGCAAGCAGAGCGTGCCGATCCCGCTGGTCAATGCCGGTGCGATCTCGGCCGACCCGACCTCCGGCGATGCCGCGCTCAACGTCATCGAGACCTATACCGTCACCCGCGTGGACGGCGACCGCCGCAGCGGCGTGCGCCGCACCGCCTCGGCGCCACTGCGCAAGCCCACCGACAACATCGGCAACAAGTCCATCCCGGACTACCCCGGTCTGGCCGCGGCCCGCATCCATGAAATCAGCATCCCCGGCTGTACGACACCCGCACGCGTGTTCGTCGGCCAGCGCAAGGAAGGCTTCGTGGTGAACCTGGGCGAGACCTTCGACCTGGTCAACATCGCCGCACCGGCCGAGGCGCTGGACCCCAACGCCCGCAACCTGGAGCTCAATACCATTGCGGACAAGAACGTGACCTCCATCGCGCTCGAGATCGCGGCCAGCTGCCTCACCGGCACCGCCATGAACACCGCGGGCACCGGCCCCAACACCACCATCGGTGGCTGGACCACCGCCAGCCTGCGCCAGGCGCGCGTGCTCAACGCCGCCCCGCAGAACGCGGTGGGTATCGTGGATACCGGCACCACCGGCAGCGCCATCCAGGGCGGCGCGTGGACGCAGGTCTCGCGCCTGGGCATGCCGCTGGTCAATGAAGTGGTCATCGGCCTACCCGACAAGGATCGCTTCAACGCCAGCGAGCCCAAGGACGACGGCCAGTTCGCCACCTACGTCACCAACCCCACCCTGCCGGAGCTGCTGGAGATTCTCTTTGGTGGCGCGGGCGTGGTCGCACCGGATCTCTTCCCGCGCAGTGACCTGGTCACCGCCTTCCTGACCGGCATCGAGGGCGTCAACCAGCTGCCCACGGTCACGGCCTCGGAAATGCTGCGGCTCAACACCGGCATCCCGGCCACGCCGGCCGGCTCCCAGAATGACCTGGGCGCGCTGGAGTGCTTCGTGGATGGGGTGCTCGTGATTGAAGGCAATGCTGCCTGCGACCCCGCGGGCTTCCCCAACGGCCGGCGTCCGGTCGACGACGTGGTGGACATCGAGCTGCGCGTGGCCATGGGCGAACTGCTGCCGGATACCGTGGACCCGCGTCCGGAATCGGTCGACTCGCGCAAGTTCGGCTACACCGACGGCGCCCGGCCCAATCCGAATGACTACAAAGTGGTCTTCCCGTATCTGGCGGATCCCATCCCCGGCTCGCCGGCCAACTAAAGGAGTCTGCCGATGAAACGCAAGACCCTCCTCCAGGCAGCTGCGGCGGCGAGTACCGCCCTGCTGCTGATGGGCAGCAGCTGCAA
>JBKHXN010000031.1:0-39176 GCA_046565985.1 Gammaproteobacteria bacterium | reverse complement strand
TCGAAGACCACCTGGGCGCGCGCCAGCGGGCGTCCCTGCACGTCGAACACCAGCGCGCGGGCGCTCTGGGTTCCCACATCGATGGCGAGCAGGCGGGCGCTCATGCCGGCGGCCGGTGCTGCTGCTGCCAGTGCCGCTGGTAGCGGTCCTGCTCCTGCTGCCAGCGGGCGTCGTCCCAGCCGAGCTCCTCCTGGCAGATGGCCCGCAGCCGTGGCAGGACTGCCGCTGCGCCGTCGGGCAGAACCAGCCCCAGGCGCGTGCGCCGCAGCAGCAGGTCATCCAGATGCCGCACCTGCTCGTGACGGGCGGCCCAGCGCAGCTCCGCCCAGGTGTAGGGGCTGGTGTCGATGAGCGCCCGCTCCTCGCCCGGGGTTTCCTGCAGCAGCCGCCCGGCGGCGGTCACGCCCAGCCGACCGAACAGGCGCTGCTGGCTGGCCACGTTGGTGGCGCCCTCAAACAGCGCCGCGTCCGGCCGCGGCTGCAGTGGCGGATGCTGCTCGGCCGCGCGGGCCAGAACCTGCCGCGCCGTGACGCGGAAGGTGGTGAGCTTGCCGCCGGTGACGCCGACCAGTCCCGGCTCGCTCCACAGTGCCGATTCGCGCGATTCCGCCGAGGGATCCCCCCGCCCGCCCGCGACCACCGGGCGGATGCCCGAGAAGCTGGCAAGGATGTCCCGCGTGCTCAGCCATAGTCGCGGAAACTGGAACTGCAGGCCTTCCATCAGGTACAGGCATTCGGCCGCGCTGATGTGCGGATGATCGAGCTCACCCGGATGATCGAGGTCGGTGGTGCCGTAGAGCACCGCGCCTTCCCAGGGATAGGCGAAGACTGGCCGCTGGTCGCGCGGATGCGGCCAGGACACCGCGTGCTGCAGCGGCAGGCGTGTGGCGGGAAACAGCAGATGGCTGCCGCGCAGCGGGCGCAGGCGCGGCCCGCGCGGATCGAGCCGGCTGGCCCACACGCCGGTGGCATTGACCACCACCCGGGCACGCAGCCGCTGCGGAGTCTCTCCCTGGGCGCCGGGCAGCTCCACGCCGCAGACGCGGTCCTGTTCACGCCACAGCACGGCAGGGGTGTAATTGCGCGCCTGGGCGCCGAGTTCCTGGGCGTCGAGGATCAGCCGCAGCACCAGCCGCGCGTCGTCGGTGCTGGCGTCCTCGTAGCACAGGGCGCCCAGCAGCCCCTCGCGCCGCAGGGAAGGCGTGGTGGCCAGCGCCTGCTCCGCGGAGAGTGACCCCGAGCGCCGCTCACCCGCCATGCGGTCGTACAGCCACAGCCCCAGCCGCATCTGCCAGCGGGCCGGTCTGCTGCCGGGGTAACGCGGCAACAGGAACGGCAGCGGATTGATCAGCCCGGCAGCCTCAGCCAGCAGGCGCTTGCGCTCGCGCACCGATTCCAGTGTCAGCCGCCACTGCCCGGTCTTGAGATAGCGCAGGCCGCCGTGCACCAGCTTGGACGACCAGGACGAAGTTCCGCTGGCGTAGTCGCCGGCTTCCAGCAACAGCACGCGGCAGCCGGTGCGGGCCGCCTCACGAAGGATGCCGGCGCCGGTGATCCCGCCGCCGATGACGATCAGGTCCCAGTCCGTCTGCAGCGCGGACGGCATGCCGGACTCCACCGGCGCCGCACTCAAGGCCACTTGCCCGGGTTCATCAGGCCCTGCGGATCGAGCTCGCGGGCCATGGCACGGATCAGGTCCATGCCCAGAGGCCCCTTCTCGGCCGCCACGTAGGGAGCGTGATCGGCCCCCACCCCGTGCTGGTGGCTGATGGTGCCGCCGTGCCCGACGATGGCCTGCGATACGGTCTGCTTGAGCCGCTGCCAGCGCGCCAGGTCGGCGTCGGGATCGCCCGCGGAGCGGAACACGAACGTGGAATACAGGCTGCAGCCCTGGCGATAGACGTGCGAAAGATGGGTGAAGGCGTGGACGCGTTCGTTCTCGGCCGCCAGCACCGTCTGCGCGGCCTGCTCCACGGCGCGCATCAGCGCGGTGGCCTGCGGCCAGTTGACACAGGTTTCCACGGTATCGGCGGCGTAGCCGGCGTCCCACAGGCTGTTGCGCAGATAGGGGCCGGCAAAGCGGTTGCGCGCCCAGGACTTGCCCACCAGCTTGCCGACGTGCACGCCGCGCTCGCGCTTGGCCAGTACCAGGGCCTCGCTGCGCATGCGCCGGCATTCGGCGGCGGTGCCGGTCACGCCCATCATCAGCATGCACTGCCCAGGCCCGATGCCGCGCATGCCCAGGTAGCGCTGCAGCCAGGCGATACGCTTTTCATGGCCGGCCAGGCGCAGCTGGGTCTCGGTTTCCACCGCGTTGGACAACCGCAGCATGGACAGCGGCACGTCGTGCTGCACGATGCTGCGCACCGCGGCCAAGCCCTGTTCCCAGCTGGGGAAGAACACCGCGTGGAAGTCTTCCTGCTGCGGCAGGCGCCGGATCCGCGCCGTGACTTCGGTGAGCAGGCCCAGACGGCCCTCGGAGCCCATCACCACCTCGCGCAGGTCCGGGCCCGCACTGGAGGCCGGTACACCGCCCACGCGCAGCTCGCCGCGCGGCGTGACCAGCCGGCCGGCGGCAAAGATCTGCTCGATCCGCCCGTAGCGGTAGCTCTGCTGCCCCGAAGAGCGCGTGACCACCCAGCCGCCCAGGGTGGAATATTCATACGACTGCGGAAAATGGCCCACCAGATAGCCCAGCTCCCGCAGCTGGCCTTCCACCTGCGGGCCCGTCACGCCGGCGCCAAAGGTGGCGAGCTGGGATGTCTCGTCCACCGCCAGCAGGCGGTTGAGGCGCTCCAGTGAGATATTCACCACCGGGCGTTCGCCGGCGGGCACGTTCAGGTGCCCGACCACGCTGGTGCCGCCGCCGTAGGGGATCACCGCCGCGCCGATGCGCAGGGCGGCCTCCAGCGCCTGCCGGGCTTCCTCGTGTGTGGTGGGAAAGGCCACACCGTCCGCCACCGGACCGAAGCGCCCGGCTTTCATCGCCACCCAGTCCGGAAAGCTCTGGCCGCGGGCGTGGGTGAGGCGGTCGCTGGGCTCCGCACTGAACAGCGCGGAACGGATGCGCGGCGCCGGCAGCCGTGCCAGCGCTTCCTCCCGGGTGGCGTCGCGCGGCGGAGTCGCGGGGCCCACGCGCTCGTGCAGAAAGTGCCGTGCCGGCTCATCCAGCGGCGGCTGCACGGCCTCGTCGCCCCAGCCATTCCAGCGTCTCATCCCCGTCTCCCCGTCCGTATGGAGCGAGTATAGAGGCTCACGCCCGATCAGCCGCAGATCCGGCGCAGGGTGTCCACCGTCACCCAGGCCGGACCGTCGAGCTGGCCACGCAGGACCTGGGTGGGCGCGCCGGGCTCGCCGAGGCTGCTGACCACCAGCGCCGCGCTGCGAAAATCCTGGTCCAGGGTATCGCCGTTGACCGTGACCACGGCGCGCACGCCGGCGCGGGTGGCGGCCTGCAGGCCCATCTCGGAATCTTCCAGCGTCACGCATTCCTGGGGTGTCACTCCCAGACGCTGCATGGCCAGCTGGTAAATGTCCGGAGCCGGCTTCTTGTGCGCGACTTCCTCGCCGCTGGCGATGACGCTGACCGCGGCCGCCAGCTCTGGCCCCATGCTGTACTGCAGGACCGGCGTGAGCGTGCGCAGGCTGGCGTTGGTGACGATGCCGAGCCGGATGCCCTGCTCGTGGGCCTCGCGCATGATGCGGGCAATGCCGGCACGCAGCGGCACCCGGCCGCGCTTCATGTAGCGGCGGAAGAAATGGGATTTCAGTTCGTGGATGCGCGCCACCCAGGCCTCGGGGTTGGCCTGCGCCTCGGCCGCGTGCGCGCCCAGTGGCGGAGCGAAGTGGCGGAAGAAATAGGCCAGTCGCTCGCGGCCTCCCGGCTGCCGCAGCAGCTTGCGGTACAGCTTGGGGCCCCAGCGGAATTCCAGGCCCAGTTCACGGAAGGCCCGGTTGTAGGCGGGCCGGTGCCCGAGTGCCTCGGTATCGGCCAGCGTGCCGTCCACATCGAACAGGATGGCGCGCAGGCTCATCGGATGCGGGACCGCGGGTTCAGCTGGGACATGGGTGACGTATGACCGAATCTGCGGTGAATGTAGCAGAATCGCAGACCGCCTTACGTGATGGCCCGCACCGCCGATGACATCGCATCATCCCGCCGATCGCCCTGCCTATCGCGGCCGCTTTGCCCCCACGCCCAGCGGGCCGCTGCATCTGGGCTCGCTGCTGACCGCCCTCGCCGGCTGGCTGCAGGCGCGCGCGGCGGGCGGCCGCTGGCTGCTGCGCTTTGACGACCTCGACGGCCCGCGCTGCCAGGCCGGGGCGGATGACCGGATCCTGCGCCAGCTCGAGGCCCATGGTCTGCACTGGGATGAGTCCCCGCGCTGGCAGTCGCGACACGTCGAGGACTACCGGGCGGCGCTGGATCAGCTGCGCGCCCAGGGGCGCCTGTACGTGTGCGGCTGTACCCGCGCGCAGTTGCAGCGGTCTGCCCTGCACGGGCCGGATGGGGCGGTCTACCCCGGCACCTGCCGGGATCGGGCCTGGCCCGGCGCGGGTGCGCTGCGGGTACGCATGACCGCTGGCACCGACACGCTGGACGATCCCTGGCAGGGCCTGCAGCGGCGGGAGCTGGAGCGCGACATCGGGGACTTCATCGTCCTGCGTCGCGACGGGGGCATCGCCTACCAGCTGGCCAGCTGCGTGGACGAGGCGGCCCAAGGCATCACCGAGATCGTCCGCGGCGCCGATCTGCTCGGCTCCAGCTTCCGCCAGGCCTACCTGCGCCGCTGCCTGGGGCTGGCGGCCATTCCCAGCCGCCATCTGCCGGTGCTCACCGGCCCCGACGGGCAGAAACTCTCCAAGCAGAATCACGCCCGGCCTCTGGATGACAGCCAGGCGTCCGGGCAGCTGTGGCGCTGCCTGGAGTGGCTGGGCCAGGCGCCCGAGCCGCAGCTGCGGCAGGCCCCGGTCGGCCATCTGCTGGCCTGGGCACAGGCGCACTGGGAGCCGGGCCGGGTACCGCGTCTGGGGAGTTTGCCGGTAGTGGGCTGAGGCCGGTTCTGGCATGCTTCGCTGCACCGCAGCATTACAGACCCCTCATGTCCCACGTCCGCATCATCAAGAAGTATCCCAATCGCCGGCTGTATGACACCGAGATCAGCCGCTACATCACCCTCGAGGACATCCGCCAGCTGGTGCTGGACAACATCCAGTTCCGCGTCGAGGACAAGCGCAGCCACGAGGACATCACCCGCAGCATCCTGCTGCAGGTGATCGCCGAGCGGGAGGAAAACGGCACGCCGATCTTCTCCAACGAGCTGCTGCAGTTCATCATCCGCTACTACGGCGACCCGATGCAGACCAGCATCAGCCGTTACCTGGAACTGTCCATCCAGCTCTTTGCCCAGCAGCAGCAGCACTTCACCGAGCAGTTGCGGCAGATGCTGGGCCAGGCACAGCAGCCCCTGCAGGTGCTCAAGGAAATGGCCGAGAGCCAGATTCCGATCTGGAAGTCGGTCCGCAAGGAATTCCTCAGGAACCTCAGTTCCAAGGCCAAGGCGATCAAAACCCGCCTGCCCGATTGATACAGGCAACACGCTGATAAACAAGAGTTTATTTATTCAGCGCTCTTATTGACATAGTAGTAAGTTAAGCCTATACTGCACTGCAACATAACCCGTACCACAAAAAACCCGGCGCGCCGGGCGGCTGGGCCGGGTTATCAGGTCTCCTCCAGAAAGGCCTCGTGCCTTTCTCGCACCTTGCCCCCCATCACCTGGGGGGCTCTTTTAATTCCCTTGCAGCGATCGCACCAGTCTGAGCCAGGCTGGTCGCCGTGTGCCCCCGCATTGTGCGTGAACCCCGGCCCTGCGTCCAGCCTGCCCGCCGCACGGGGCGCCCTGAGGGCGCCCCGCGGACGGCGAGGGCTCAGACGACCACGTCCACCGACTTCATCGACAGACGGATCTTGCCGTCGCGGCTGACTTCCAGCACCTTGACGCGCACCGCCTGCCCTTCCTTGACCACGTCGTCCACCTTCTCGACGCGGTGGTCGGCGAGCTGCGAGATGTGCACCAGGCCGTCCTTGCCGGGGGCAATGGTGACGAAAGCGCCAAAGTCCATGATCTTGGCGACCTTGCCGTCGTAGATGGTGCCGACTTCCACGTCGCGGGTCAGGGCGTGGATGCGCGCGGCGGCAGCCTCCGCGGCCTTGCCGTCGGTGGCGGCGATCTTGATGGTGCCGTCATCGTCGATGTCGATCTGGGTATTGGTTTCCCGCGTGATCGCCTGGATCGTGGAGCCACCCTTACCGATGACCTCGCGGATCTTGTCCGGGTGGATCTTGATGGTGGTGATGCGCGGCGCATAGGGCGACATCTCGGCACGCGGCGCCGGCATGACTTCCTTCATCGCCGCCAGGATGTGCAGGCGCGCGGTACGGGCCTGATCCAGCGCCTGTTTCATGATCTCGCCGGTGATGCCGGCGATCTTGATGTCCATCTGCAGCGCCGTCACGCCCTGCTCGGTTCCGGCGACCTTGAAGTCCATGTCGCCCAGATGATCCTCATCCCCCAGGATGTCGGTCAGCACGGCCCAGCGGCTGCCTTCGAGGATCAGGCCCATCGCCACACCGGCGACCGGTGCCTTGAGCGGCACGCCGGCGTCCATCAGCGCCAGGCAGGCGCCGCACACGGAAGCCATCGAGGAGGAGCCGTTGGACTCGGTGATTTCCGACACCACGCGCACCACGTAGGGGAATTCCTTGTCGAGGTCAGGCATCACGGCCGCCACACCGCGCTTGGCCAGGCGGCCGTGACCGATCTCGCGGCGCTTGGGCATGTTCATGCGCCCGGTCTCGCCGACACAGTACGGAGGGAAGTTGTAATGGAACATGAATTTCTCATGCCATTCGCCCTCGATCGCGTCGATGATCTGGTAATCCTTGCCGGTGCCCAGCGTGGCCACGGCGATGGCCTGGGTCTCGCCGCGGGTGAACAGCGCGGAGCCGTGCGTGCGCGGCAGCAGGCCGGTGCTGATGGACAGCGGGCGCACGGTGTAGCGGTCACGGCCGTCGATGCGCGGCTGGCCTTCGAGGATGCGGTTGCGCACCACCTTGGCTTCCAGCTCGTGCAGCTCCGACTTGATCTGGTTCTCGGTCAGCGTCTCCGGCCTGGCGGCGAAGGCCGCGGCGCGGATCTCACCGAGCTTGGCGTAACGGGACTGCTTGTCGGTCAGGTTGTAGGCCTCGGCGATGCCGGCCTCGTAGGATTTGGCGTAGTCCTGCACCGCACGACGGTCGGCGGGCTTCCAGTCCCACTTGGGCTTGCCGGCTTCGGCCGCCAGCTCGTTGATCGCCTTGATGGCGACCTGCATCTGCTCGTGGCCAAACAGCACGGCGCCGAGCATGACCGGCTCGGACAGCATGCGGGCCTCGGACTCGACCATCAGCACGGCGTCACGGGTCCCGGCGACCACCAGGTCCAGATCCGAGGACTGCAACTGGGTCTTGCTGGGGTTGAGAATGTAATGGCCGTCCTTGTAGCCGACCTTGGCGGCGCCGATGGGCCCCATGAAGGGCGCGCCCGACAGGGCCAGGGCCGCGGAGGCGCCGATCATCGCCGGGATCTCGCCATCCACTTCCGGATTGAGCGAGAGCACGGTGGCGGTGATCTGGATCTCGTTGTAGAAGCCCTCCGGGAACAGCGGACGGATCGGCCGATCGATCAGGCGGCAGGTCAGGGTTTCCTTCTCGGTGGGGCGCCCCTCGCGCTTGAAGAAGCCGCCGGGGATGCGGCCGCCGGCGTAGAAGCGCTCCGAATAATCGACGGTGAGCGGAAAGAAGTCCTGTTCCGGCTTGGCTTCCTTCTTGGCCACGCAGGTGACCATGACCACGGTCCCTTCCATGTGGACGAAAACGGCGGCGGTGGCCTGGCGCACCATGGCGCCGGTCTCCAGGGTGACGGTGTGCTGGCCGTACTGGAAGGTTTTCTTGGTTGCGGCAACGGGGGTGGCGGGAATCGCCATGATCAGATCCTCAAATGGAAACGCCGCCGGCCCGGCGTGCAGGCTGCGGCGGCGTTTGGAACAGGGTCAATGGGGCGCATCTGCTGCGGGGCAGATGCTGCGCCGGCATTGGTTTAACGGCGCAGCCCCAGGGCAGAAATCAGGGCGTTGTAACGGCCTTCATCCTTGCCTTTGAGGTAATCCAGCATCTGGCGGCGCTTGTTGACCATCAGCAGCAGACCCCGGCGGGAATGATGGTCCTTCTTGTGCTGGGTGAAGTGCTCGCCCAGTTCATTGATGCGCGCGGAGAGCAGGGCCACCTGCACTTCCGGCGAACCGGTATCTTTCTGGCCGCGCGCGTACTTCTGCGCGATTTCGGCCTTGTTCTGTACAGACATCGTCATGTAATGCTCCAAACACTCGGTATTAGTCGTCGATCAAGCCCGACATTCTAGCTTTGAGCGCCTTGTCCCCGCAAGGCGGGCCGCCTCAATCCCGCAGCCAGCGCAGGGGCCGGACCAGGGCCTGTCCGTCCACCGCCGCCAGGCACAGCAGCTCGCCCCGTTCATCCAGTACGGCCACCTCGGCTGCACGCGGGGCCCCGGCCACCGGGACCGCCTGTCCACGCGCCAGGCGCTGGGCGCGCACCGGGTCCACGGCCAGGCGCGGCCAGCCCGCCAGAGCCGCAGCGGATGGCAGCAGCGCCTCGTCCAGCCGATCCGGCCCGTGTGCCGACAGGGCGGTGAGCTGTTCGAGCGTCCACAGGGGGCCCTGGAAGGGGCCCGCGGCGGTGCGGCGCAGGGCCTCCAGATGGGCCTTCTGCCCGAGTGCGGCGGCAATGTCCTCGGCCAGGACGCGGATGTAGGTGCCTTTTGAACAGCGGATGTCGAGCACCCAGCGCTCGGGCCTGAAGTCCTGCAGCTCGATGCCGTCGATGCGGATCCGCCGCGCTGGCCGGGACACTTCCTGGCCTTCGCGCGCCAACTGATAGAGGCGCACCCCGTCCTGCTTGAGCGCCGAGTGCATGGGCGGAACCTGGGCCTGCTCGCCGATGAAGCGGTCGAGCACCGCACGCAGGGCCGGCTCGGTGACGGACGAGGGGTCCGAGCGAGCCAGCACCTCGCCCTCGCGGTCGCCGGTGCGGGTCTGTGCACCGACATGCACCGTGGCCTGGTAACGCTTGTCGGCGTCGAGCAGACGGCCGCAGAGTTTGGTGGCCTGCCCCAGGCAGATGGGCAGCAGGCCGGTGGCCAGGGGGTCCAGGCTGCCGGTATGGCCGGCCTTCTCCGCCGCAAACAGATGCCGCACCTGGAGGAGCGCCGCATTGGAGCTCAGGCCCAGCGGCTTGTCGAGCAGGACGATCCCGTTGACCCGGCGGGTGACCCGGCGCGGACGGCTCATGTCCGGGGCGGCGGATCCCCGGCCGCTGGCTGCGCGTGCCCTTCATCTTCACGCCGGGCGCGCACGATCATCTGGGTGATGCGGTCGGCCTCGCGCAGGCGGGTATCGGCCACGAAGCGCAGGGTCGGCAGACAGCGCAGTTCCATGCGCTTGCCCAGGCCATGGCGCAGCTTGCCGGCGGCGTGGTTGAGCCCCTGCACGGCCAGTGCCAGCCCCTGTTCATCGGCCAGCGAGCTGACCTTGACCTGCGCCTGGCGCAGGTCGGGCGAAACATCCACCTCGGTCAGCGTCACGCCGGCGACGCGCGGATCGCGCAGCTCCTCCCGGATCAGCTCCGACAACACCTGCTGCAGCTGGGTATTGACGCGCAACCGCCGGGAGAACTCTCTGGGCATCAGGCCGCTGCGGTCTGAACCGAGCGCCGCACCTCGACCCGCTGGAAGCATTCGATCTGGTCGCCGACCTTGACGTCGTTGTAGTCCTTCACGCCGATGCCGCACTCGGTGCCGGCCTCGACCTTGGAGACATCGTCCTTGAAGCGGCGCAGCGATTCCAGCGTGCCCTCGTAGATCACCGTGTTGTTGCGCAGCACGCGGATCGGCAGGTTGCGCTGCACCGAACCTTCGATGACCAGACAGCCGGCGATGCTGCCGAGCTTGGAACTGCGGAACACGTCGCGCACCTGCGCGATGCCGACGATCTGCTCGCGCGTCTCGGTACCGAGCAGGCCCGAAATCGCGTCCGTCACGTCGTCGATCACGTTGTAGATGATCGAGTAGTAGCGCACGTCAACGCCGGTATCCTGGATATGCCGGCGGGCGGCGGCGTCGGCACGCACGTTGAAGCCGATCAGGATCGCCTTGCTCGCCAAGGCCAGATCCACATCCGACTCGCTGATTCCGCCGATGGTGGAGGACAGCACGTTGACGCGCACCTCCTGGCTGGGAATCTTGCGCAGCGATTCGGACAGCGCTTCGGCCGAGCCCTGCACGTCCGCCTTGATCATCAGGTTGAGCTGCTTGGTCTCGCCCTCGCCCATGCGCGCAAAAATCTGGTCCATGCGCACGGCCTGGTTCTGCGCCAGCTTCTGCTCGCGCATCTTGGATTCACGCAGGTCGGCCAGTTCGCGTGCCTTGCGCTCGTCGGCCACGACGACGACGTCATCGCCCGCGTCAGGCACCCCGGACAGACCGAGCACCTGGACCGGGATGGACGGGCCGGCTTCCTTCACCGGCTTGCCGCTCTCGTTGAACATGGCGCGCACGCGCCCGAAGTGCGGGCCGCTGAGGATCACGTCACCCTGGCGCAGGGTGCCGGAACGCACCAGCATGGTCGCGACCGGGCCACGGCCCTTCTCCAGCGAGGCTTCGACGATGGTGCCCTTGGCAGGCGCATCCACCTGCGCCTTGAGTTCGAGAATCTCGGCCTGCACCAGGATGGCGTCGAGCAGGGCGTCCACGCCTTCGCCGGTGTGCGAGGACACGCCGACGATCTGGGTGTCGCCGCCCCACTCCTCGGGAATCACTTCTTCCTTGGACAATTCGGTCTTGACCCGTTCGATGTCGGCTTCCGGCTTGTCGATCTTGGTCACCGCCACCACCATCGGCGCGTTGGCGGCCTTGGCGTGCTGGATGGCTTCGCGAGTCTGCGGCATCACGCCATCGTCCGCGGCCACCACCAGAATGACGATGTCGGTGATCTGCGCGCCGCGGGCCCGCATGCGGGTAAAGGCGGCGTGGCCCGGCGTGTCGAGGAAGGTCACCACACCCTTGGCCGTCTGCACATGGTAGGCGCCGATATGCTGGGTGATGCCACCCGCCTCGCCGGCCGCCACGCGCGTCTTGCGCACGTAGTCGAGCAGTGAGGTCTTGCCGTGGTCCACATGGCCCATGATGGTGACGACCGGCGCGCGGGTGATGGTTTCCGCATCGCCCATGTCACCGGCTACCGCCTGCACCAGACTTTCCTCGAAATCCGATTCTTTGGTGGTGCGGACCTTGTGCCCCATCTCCTCCACCATCAGGACCGCGGTGTCCTGATCCAGCGGCTGGTTGATGGTCGCCATCAGGCCGTTCTTCATCATCACCTTGATAAGGTCGGCGGCCTTGACCGCCATGCGGTTGGCCAGCTCGCCGACGGTGATGACCTCGGGCACTTCCACCTCGCGCACGACCGGCGCGGTGGGGCGTTCAAACTGGTGGGTGTTCTCCACGCGGATGCGGCCCGTGGGCTTCTTGCTCTTCTTGTCGCGCTTGGCAGACTTGCCTTCCGCAAGGTGCAGCTCGGTGCGCCCACCACGGTCGCCGCGGTTGCCGCGGCCGCGGCCAGGATCAGCAGCAGGCGGCGGTGCCGCGGCTGGCGCAGGCTTGCGGGCGGCAGGAGCCGCCGCCGGCGCAGGCGGCGTGGCTGCCCGCATCTCGGCGGAGCGGCGCAGATTCTCTTCCGCACGGCGGCGGGACTGTGTGGCGTCCCAGCGCGCCTTGTAGAGCGGGTCGTCCTTGAGCTTGCGCTCGTGCTCTTCCTGGGTCATGCGCTGGGCGGCTTCCGCGGCACGCTGCTGTTCGAGCTCCTGCTCTTCAGCCTGACGCTTGCCTTCCTCCAGCGCACGCGCCGCCTGCGCCGCCGCCTGGGCGGCGGCTTCGCGTTCCTTGATCTCACGCTCAGCCTGGGCCTGGGCCGCAGCCTCGGCGGCCAGATCGACAACCGGCTCCGTGGAGGCCGCCGATTCCGCCGGCGGCGCTTCATAGGTCCGCTTCTTGCGGACTTCCACGCTGACCGTCTTGGCTGGCGCGCCGCGACTGCCGCCGAGTTTCAGCTCGGTGGTTTCCTTGCGCTTGAGGGTGATCCGGCGCGGACCCTCGGCGCGATCGGAGCCGGCAGTGCTGACCGGAGCACGGGTTTTCTGCCGCAGGTACGACAGAAGGGCAACCTTGTCCTGCGCGGTGATTTCCGATTTCTCGTTCTTCACCTTCACGCCCGCCTCGCGAAACTGCACCAGCAGTTCCGAAGCGCTCCGGTTCAGTTCATTGGCGAAATCCTGGACAGTGACTGTGCTCATTCAATTTCCGTGGTAGTGCGTCGGCAGCGGGCGGTCAGGCGTAGATTTTGCTGCGGGCGGCCATGATCAGACTGGAGGCACGCGACTCTTCCATCTCGATTTTTTCCAGCAATTCGTCGGTGGCCAGATCCGCCAGCGCTTCGGCGGTCTCGATCCCGGCCTGCGCAAGGGCGAAGGCAGTCTCCTCGTCCATGCCGTCCACCGCCAGCAGATCCTCGGAAGGCTGCAGGGACGCGGCCTGTTCGGCCTTGGCAATGGCCTTGGTCAACAGCACGTCATTGGCGCGGCTGCGCAGTTCTTCGACAATCTGCTCGTCGAATTCCTCGATCTGCAGCAGTTCCTCCGGCGGAACGTAGGCCACTTCCTCCAGCGAGGTGAATCCTTCCTGCACCAGCACGGTGGCCACGTCGGCGTCCACGTCCAGGCTCTCCATGAACAGCTGCTGGATGGACTGGTTCTCGGTTTCCTTGTTGGCCTCGGCGTCCGCGGTGGTCATGACGTTGAGCGTCCAGCCGGTCAGCTCGGAGGCCAGACGCACGTTCTGACCGCCCCGGCCGATCGCCTGGGCCAGCTTGTCTTCGGCAACGCCGATGGTCATGGCGTGGGCCTCCTCGTCCATGACGATGGTCTCGACCTCGGCGGGAGCCATGGCATTGATGACGAACTGGGCGACGTTCTCGTCCCAGGGGACGATGTCCACGCGCTCGCCGGCCAGTTCGGTGGATACCGCCTGAACCCGCGAACCGCGCATGCCCACGCAGGCGCCCACCGGATCGATGCGCTTGTCCTTGGCCTGCACCGCAATCTTGGCGCGCAGACCGGGATCACGCGCCGCGCCCTTGAGCTCGATCAGCCCCTGGGCGATTTCCGGCACTTCCAGCTTGAACAGCTCCATCAGGTAGGCCGGCAGGGTGCGCGAGAGGAAAATCTGCGGGCCGCGCGCCTGCGGGCTGACTTCATAGAGATAGCCGCGCACGCGGTCACCAGGGCGCACGGGCTCGCGCGGGATGACGTGCTCGCGCGGCACGATGGCCTCGGCGTTACCGCCCAGATCCAGGATGATGGCGCCACGCTCGATCCGCTTGACGATGCCGGTGATCAGCTCGCCGATCCGGCCCTGATACGCGACCACGACTTGCGCGCGCTCGGCCTCGCGCACCTTCTGCACGATGACCTGCTTGGCCTTCTGCGCGCCGATGCGGCCGAAATCCACCGATTCAACTTTCTGTTCGATGACCGCACCGGGCTCGATGTCCGGATAGTCCTTTCTGGCGAAGGTCAGCTTGATCTGGCGTTCCGGGAACTCGAATTCCTCGCTGTCATCCTCGAGCACCGTCCAGCGACGGAAGGATTCGTACTCGCCGGTCTCGCGATCGACCTGCACGCGCACGTCGGCCTCGTCGCCATAACGCTCCTTGGTTGCCGAAGCGAGGGCCGCCTCCAGCGCCTGGAAAATGATCTCCTTGTCAACGCCTTTCTCATTGGAAACGACGTCAACCATCAGCAGGATGTTCTTGTTCATGACTTGGCCAACTCCCGGTCGTAATCAGGCACAAGCCGCGCCTGCTCGATCTCTGAAAACTCAAATTCCAGACGTCCTTCGGACGTATCCACCACTACCGTCTGCTGACTGACTGACACGATCACACCCTTGAACCGCTTGCGCGCACCGCGCGGAATCGACAACTGCAACTTGATCTGCTCGCCGACAAAGCGGGCGTAATGCGCCGGTCTGACCAGCGGCCGGTCGAGCCCCGGAGACGAGACCTCGAGCTGATAGGCGGTCCGGATGGGGTCCTCGACATCGAGCACGCCGGCCACCTCGCGACTGACGCGCTCGCAATCCTCGATGCGGATCCCGCTCTCGGCGTCGATGTACAGGCGCAGCATCGCCGAATGGGTGCCTGCCTGGTATTCAAGCAGGACCAATTCGTAGCCGAGCGACTCGATCACCGGCGTCAGCAGTTGTTCCAGACGTTCGTTCAGCACCGCTTTGCCTACCCCAACAATAAAAAAAGGCCCTCGAGGGGCCTGGTTCCAGCAAAAATTGGTAGCGGGGGCAGGATTTGAACCTACGACCTTCGGGTTATGAGCCCGACGAGCTGCCAGACTGCTCCACCCCGCACCAGACAGACGAATATTATATCCGTTTGAACGCCCTGTTTACAAGCACATAACCGCTTCCCGACCCGGCTTGCTGCACCGCACCCAAGACCCCTGGTGCCCACGGAGAGACTCGAACTCCCATAGCTTTCGCCGCTACCACCTCAAGGTAGTGTGTCTACCAATTCCACCACGTGGGCTGGGTTCGGGGGCGCGAATTCTAGCGCCTGGACTGCGGCAAAGCTACTCCGGAATGACCGGCTCAGTCTTTTCTTCCGCCGCGACCGGGGCCGGGGCCGGCTCGACGACCTGCTCCAGACGGTCGGCAATCGAGCGGCTTTCCCGTTCGCCGTGCACCAGATAGGCCAGCGCCAGGCTCAGGCAGAAGAAGATCGCCGCCAGCCAGGCGGTGCTGCGGGAGAGGAAATTGGCCGACCCGCGTGAGCCGAACACGGTACCGGAAGCGCCACTGCCGAAGGCGGCGCCGGCGTCGGCGCCCTTGCCGTGCTGGATCAGCACCAGGCCGATGAGCCCGATCGCCACCAGCACCTGGGCAATAACAAGAATTGTGTACATGTGAGAGATTTCTATTCGTTAGGTGTTTCGGAATGCGCCTGCGCCGCGGCGCAGATCGCAAGGAATTCGGCAGACTTGAGCGCGGCACCCCCGATCAGGCCGCCATCGACGTCGGGCCCGGCGAACAGGGCCTGCGCGTTGTCTGCCTTGACGCTGCCGCCGTACAGGATCCGCACGGAACTGCCGATTTTAGCATCTGCGGCCGCCAGCAGGCTACGCAGATGGCGGTGCGCTTCCTGTGCCTGCTGGGGGCTGGCGGTCTTGCCGGTACCGATCGCCCAGACCGGCTCATAGGCCAGCACCGCCTTGCGGAAGGCCTGTATGCCGCAGAGCTGGACCACCGCCATCAGCTGGCGGCTCAGCACCGTCTCGGTCTCGCCCTGCTCGCGCTGCTGCAGCGTCTCACCCACACAGAGGATCGGCGTCAGCCCGTGCAGCAGCGCGGTCTGGAACTTGCGCGCCACCAGTTCATCATGCTCGCCATACAGGGCCCGGCGCTCGGAGTGCCCGACGATGACGTAGGCGCAGCCCACCTCCTTGAGCATGGCGCCGTGGATCTCGCCCGTGTAGGCACCGGGCTTCGGCTGTTCGCTGAGGTTCTGCGCGCCCAGCCGCAGCGTGGAGGACTTGATCGCCTGGTGTACCGATTCCAGATACGGCGCCGGCGGGCAGACGACGATCTCGACGGCCGGGTATTTGCGGGCATCCAGGGTAATGGCACGAACCAGGGCCTCGTTGTCGTCCCGGCTGCCGTTCATCTTCCAGTTGCCTGCCACGATGTATTCACGCGCCACGATAGTCTCCCTTGCCAGTACTGGCGGCCCGGATCACCTCGGCGAGATGCTGGGCCACGCGATGGGTTTGTTGTTCATCCTGCGCTTCTACCATGATGCGCAGCAGTGGTTCAGTCCCTGAGGCGCGCAGCAGCACCCGGCCGCTGCCGCCCAGCTCCTTGCAGGCGCGGGCTTCGGCCGCGCGCACCGCAGGATGTTCCAGCAGCTGCCTGGCCTGCCCGCTGACCGGCACATTGACCAGGATCTGCGGGCAGGCCGTCATGCCCGACGCCAGGGCCTGCAGCGACTGGCCCGAGCGGACCATCGCCTCCAGGACTTGCAGAGCGGTGATGCAGCCATCACCGGTGGTGGTCTTGTCCAGGCACAGGGTGTGTCCGGAGGTTTCGCCGCCCAGCGTACCGCCCCGGGCCCTGAGCAGTTCCAGCACGTGCCGGTCACCGACCTGGGCCCGCAGGAATTCCACGCCCCTGCCCTGCAGGGCCTGTTCGAGACCCAGATTGGACATCAGCGTGCCCACCACCGGCCCCTGCAGACTGCCCGCAGCCAGGCGGGCCTGGGCGATGATGAACAGGATCCGGTCGCCGTCCACCACCTGCCCGCTGGCGTCCACCATGAGGCAGCGGTCGGCATCACCGTCCAGGGCGATGCCCGCGGCAGCTCCCGTGGCCTGGACCACCTGGCACAGCGTCTGCAGGTGCGTGGAGCCGCAGTCCCGGTTGATGTTGAATCCGTCCGGCTGGTCGCCGATCACGGTGAGCTCGGCGCCGAGCTCGCGGAAGAGGGCCGGCGCAACCCGGTAGGCGGCGCCGTGGGCGCAGTCGAGCACCAGCTTCAGGCCCTGCAGCGAGTGCTGGCCGAAACTGGCCCTGCAGAATTCCACATAGCGTTCGGCGGCATCGGTGACACGCTTGGCGCGGCCCAGCTGTTCGGGCGCCACGCAGCCCATCGGCTGTTGGAGCGCTGCTTCGATCCGCTCTTCCACCGCATCACTGAGCTTGCCACCGTCCGGGCCAAAGAACTTCACGCCGTTGTCGTGGTGGGGGTTGTGCGAAGCCGAGATCACCACGCCCGCTTGGGCGCCGAGCACCCGGGTCAGGTAGGCCACCGCCGGCGTCGGCAGAGGCCCGAGCAGGTCCACTTCCACGCCGGCACTGGCCAGCCCGGCTTCCAGCGCAGATTCAAAAAGGTAGCCGGAGCGGCGGGTATCCTTGCCGATCACCACCCGCGCGCCGGGCTCGCCGCCCAGCACCCGCCCGGCCGCCCAGCCCAGGCGCAGGGCGAATTCCGCCGTCATGGGCGCCACGCCCACACGACCGCGGATGCCGTCGGTGCCAAAATACTGCCGTGCCATTCAGCTTCCCCTGCGGATGGCGCCGGCGACCGCCAGCGCCTCGACTGTTGCCTTCACATCGTGGGCGCGCACTATAGCGGCGCCCTGCCAGACTGCAAGGGTAGCAGCGGCCAGGCTGGCCGGGAGGCGTTCGTCCACGTTCAGGCCCAGCAGCTGCTGGAACATGGACTTGCGCGAAACGCCGATCAGCACCGGATAGCCGCCCGCGCACAGGGCCTCCACTGCCGCGAGCAGCCGCAGGTTGTGCGCCAGGGTCTTGCCGAAGCCGATGCCGGGATCGAGGATCAGGCATTCACGCCGGATCCCGGCCTGCTCACAGACGGCGGCACGGGCTTGCAGAAACGCGTGCACCTCGCCCACCACATCGGCGTAGTGCGGAGCTTTCTGCATGCTGCGCGGCTCGCCCTGCATGTGCATCAGGCAGACGGCCGCACCACTGCGCGCCGCAACCTCCAGCGCGCCCTCGGCGCGCAGGGCGTTGACGTCATTGATGATCTCGGCCCCGGCAGCACAGGCCGCGCGCATCACCGCCGGCTTGCAGGTATCGATGGACAGCACCACGTCACTGGCCCGGCGCAGGGCCTCGATCACCGGCAGCACGCGGTCGAGCTCCTCCGCTTCACTGACGGGCTGCGCGCCAGGGCGGGTGGATTCACCGCCGATATCGAGGATGCGGGCGCCCTCCTCGACCATCTTCAGCCCCTGCGCCAGGGCCGTCTCCACTGAGACAAAACGACCACCATCGGAGAAGGAATCCGGCGTGACGTTGAGGATGCCCATGACCACCGGCTTCCCCAGGTCCAGCGCGCGCTTGGGCAGTTGCAGCATCTTCCAATGAGCAGGGCCGGCTGTGCCGGCCCTGTCTGCGGTGGCGCGCTAGACGCTGGCGGGCTTGGAGGTGGGCGCCGGGCCCACTTCCGGCTTGCCCGCTGCCGGCTTGCCGGGGCTGGCGCTGTCAATCCAGCTGTCCGGCGGGCCGGGATCCTGCTTCTTCATGATGCGGGCGATCTGGCCGCTGTCGATGGTCTCGTACTTCATCAGCGCGTCGGCCATCAGGTGCAGGATGTCGAGCTTCTCTTCGAGCACGCGCTTGGCGTGCGCATAGTTGCGCTCGATGATGCCGCGGATCTCCTGGTCGATGGTGTGCGCCGTCTCGTCCGAGAGATTCTTGGTCTGCGTCACGCTGCGCCCCAGGAATACCTCGCCGTTGTCCTCGGAATAGGTGAGCGGGCCGAGCTTCTCGGACAGCCCCCACTTGGTGACCATGTTGCGGGCAATCTCGGTGGCACGCTCGATGTCGTTGGAAGCGCCGGTCGTGACTTTTTCCGGCCCGAAGATGAGTTCCTCGGCGATGCGGCCACCGAACAGCGAGCAGATCTGCGAATTCAGGCGCTGCTTGGAATAGCTGTAGCGGTCTTCCTCCGGCAGGAACATGGTCACGCCCAGCGCGCGGCCGCGCGGGATGATGGTGACCTTGTACACCGGATCATGATCTGGGACCGACAGCCCGACGATGGCGTGCCCGGCCTCGTGGTAGGCGGTGAGCTTCTTTTCGTCCTCGTTCATCACCATGCTGCGGCGCTCGGCGCCCATCATGATCTTGTCCTTGGCGCGCTCGAAGTCGTCGTGATCCACCAGACGCTTGTTGGCGCGCGCGGCAAACAGCGCCGCCTCGTTGACCAGATTGGCGAGATCGGCACCCGAGAAGCCCGGGGTGGCACGGGCGATGATCGACGGCTGGACGTTGTCGGCCAGCGGCACGGCGCGCATGTGCACTTTCAGGATCTGCTCGCGACCCCGCACATCGGGCAGCGGTACCACCACCTGGCGGTCGAAGCGGCCGGGCCTGAGCAGCGCCGGGTCGAGCACGTCCGGGCGGTTGGTGGCGGCGATGATGATCACGCCCTCGTTGCCCTCGAAGCCGTCCATCTCGACCAGCAGCTGGTTGAGGGTCTGCTCGCGCTCGTCGTGTCCGCCGCCCAGACCGGCGCCGCGGTGACGGCCGACGGCGTCGATCTCGTCGATGAAGATGATGCAGGGCGCGTGCTTCTTGGCCTGCTCGAACATGTCGCGCACGCGCGAAGCGCCGACGCCGACGAACATTTCCACGAAGTCGGAGCCCGAGATGGTGAAGAACGGCACGCCCGCCTCACCGGCGATGGCGCGCGCCAGCAGGGTCTTGCCGGTGCCCGGCGATCCCACCATCAGCACGCCGCGCGGAATCTTGCCGCCGAGCTTCTGGAACTTGCCCGGGTCCTTGAGAAAGTCCACCAGCTCGGAGACTTCCTGCTTGGCTTCCTCCACGCCGGCGACATCGTTGAAGGTGACCTTGACCTGGTCCGCGTTGAGCATGCGCGCCTTGCTCTTGCCAAAGCTCATGGCGCCACGCCCGCCCGCACCGCCCTGCATCTGGCGCATGAAGTACACCCAGACGCCGATCAGCAGCAGGATCGGGAAAGCATTGAACAGCAACTGCAGCAGCAGCGGCGTTTCCTTGGGCAGCTGGCCGTCGAACTTGACGTTGTTGTCGATCAGGGTGCCGATCATGGCGCGGTTGTCGGTCTCCGGGCTGATGCTCACGAAGCGGGTGCCGCTCTTGAGCTCGCCGCGGATGGTCTGATCCTCGATGGCGACCTGCGCCACGTTGCCCTGTTTGACCTGATTGAGGAATTCCGAATAGGGCAGCTGCGGCGAAGCGCGGTTGCCGCCGGAAAAACTCTGGAAGACGGTCATCAGCACCACCAGGATGACCACCCACAGGAGCAGATTTTTTGCCATGTCGTTCAATGTTGCTTCCTCAATGCGGCGCCCTGCTTGGAACGTTACACCGCGCGAAAATTCCGTGCCAGCAGATAAATTTCCCGTGACCGGGGACGCGAAGCCTTCGGCTTGCGAATCGTCACGGATTCAAAGGTCTTGCGTACATCCTTAAGGTAGGCGTCAAATCCCTCTCCCTGAAACACCTTGACCAGAAAAGCACCACTGGGCTTCAAATGCTGGCGGGCAAAGTCCAGTGCCAGCTCGCACAGATGGATACTGGCCGCCTGGTCGGCCACGTCTATGCCGGTGAGGTTGGGGGCGATATCCGATAAAACAAGGTCCACCGCACCCGGCCCGATGGCGGCCTCCAGCTGGCCGAGCACCGCGGACTCGCGGAAATCTCCACAGATGAACTCCACTCCGGCCAGCGGCTCCATGGGCAGGATGTCGAGGGCGAACAGCCGGCCCGCGGGGCCAAGCAGCGGCCGCGTGAACTGGCACCAGGCGCCGGGCGCCGCACCCAGGTCCACCACCGTCTGGCCAGGCCGGATCAGACGATCGCGTGTCTGGATCTCCTCCAGCTTGAAGACCGCGCGGGAGCGAAAACCTCGCTTGCGCGCCTGCTGCACATAGACATCGGATTCGTGCTCGGCGAGCCAGCGGGCCGAACTCTGGCTGCGCTTGCGGCTCACACGTACTCGATGGCAACGATCTCGAGTTCGCGTGTGCCGCCCGGAACCTGGACCACCGCCACCTCACCCTCTGCCTTGCCGATCAGCGCGCGGGCGATGGGAGAATTGAAGGAGATCAGCCCGGCCTTGATGTCGGCCTCGTCCTCGCCGACGATCTGGTAGCGCAGGGCCTCACCGCTGTCGGCGTCGGCCAGCTCCACGGTGGCGCCAAACACCACCTTGCCCTGCGACGCGAGCTGGGTGACATCGATGATCTGCGCCGACGCCAGCTTGGATTCGATTTCGGTGATGCGCCCTTCGTTGAACCCGTGCTGCTCGCGCGCGGCATGGAATTCGGCGTTCTCGCGCAGGTCGCCGTGAGAACGGGCTTCGTCGATGGAGGCAATGATCTGCGGGCGCAACTCGCTCTTGCGGTAGCGCAGCTCCTCACGCAGCTTGTCCGCGCCGCGCGCGGTCATCGGGGTCTTGTTCATGGCAGACGGTACAGGATAAAAAAAACAAACCGCCCCCGCAGGGAGCGGCGTCGTGTCACGGCTAACGATACCAGCTTATGCGAGCGTCGCGTGCAGGCTCTGCAGCCGGTTGACCTCGACCTCGTGGAGGTGATCCATGGCCACGGCGGCAGCCAGGGCGCCGGCGATGGTGGTGAAGTAACAGACCCGGTTCTGGATCGCCGCCGCGCGGATGGAGCGGGACTCCTCGATGGACTGCTTGCCCTCGGTGGTGTTGGCAATGAACTGGATCTGGGCGTTCTTGATCCGGTCCACGCAGTGCGGACGGCCTTCCTTGACCTTGTTCACGCCCTCGCAGGGAATCCCGGCGGCCTGGATCACCGCGGCGGTACCGTGGGTGGCGGTGATCTGGAAGCCCTTGGCCGCGAGGATGCGCGCCAGCTCCACCGCCTTGGGCTTGTCCTGCTCGCGCACGGAGATGAACGCCGCACCGCTGGCGGGCACCACCACGCCGGCGGCGAGCAGAGCCTTGTTGAAGGCCTCGCCGAAATGGCTGCCCACGCCCATCACTTCGCCGGTGGAACGCATCTCGGGCCCCAGCAGCGGGTCCACCGATGGGAATTTGTTGAACGGGAAGACCGATTCCTTGACCGAGTAGTAGCGCGGCAGGATTTCCTGGTCTATGCCCTGGGTACGCAGCGAGGTGCCGGCCATGCAACGCGCGGCGATCTTGGCCAGCGGCCGGCCGGTGGCCTTGGAGACGAAGGGACTGGTACGCGAGGCGCGAGGATTGACCTCCAGCAGATACACCTTGCCGTCCTGGACCGCGAACTGGGTATTCATCAGGCCAACCACATTCAGGGCCTGCGCGAGCTTGATGATCTGGCTGCGGATCTCGCCCAGGATGCGCGGCGGCAACGAGTAGGCGGGCAGCGAGCAGGCCGAGTCTCCGGAGTGCACGCCGGCTTCCTCGATATGCTCCATGATGCCGCCGATCACCACGTCGGTCCCGTCGGCCAGCGCGTCCACGTCCACCTCGATGGCGTTGTTGAGGAAGCGGTCGAGCAGCACCGGGGAATCGTTGGAAACCTGCACCGCCTCGGTCATGTAGCGCTTGAGGTCTTCGTCGTCGTGGACGATTTCCATGGCCCGGCCGCCCAGCACGTAGCTGGGACGCACCACCAGCGGATAACCGATCTTGCGCGCGATGGCGAGCGCCTGTTTTTCAGACGTTGCCGTGCCGTTGGGCGGCTGCAGCAGGCCGAGCTTTTCCACCAGCTTCTGGAACCGCTCGCGGTCCTCGGCCAGATCGATGGCATCCGGCGTGGTGCCGATGATCGGTGCGCCGGCGGCCTCCAGCTGGCGTGCGAGCTTGAGCGGCGTTTGCCCGCCAAACTGCACGATCACGCCCTTGGGCTTTTCCAGCTCGATGACCTCCATCACGTCCTCGAAGGTCAGCGGCTCGAAGTACAGGCGGTCGGAGGTGTCGTAGTCGGTGGATACGGTCTCCGGGTTGCAGTTGATCATGATGGTTTCAAAACCATCCTCGCGCAGCGCCATGCTGGCGTGCACGCAGCAGTAATCGAATTCGATCCCCTGCCCGATGCGGTTGGGCCCGCCGCCGAGCACCACGATCTTGTCGCGCTGCGTGGGCTGGGCCTCGCATTCCTCGTCGTAGGAGGAATACAGATAGGCGGTGGCAGTGGGGAATTCTGCGGCGCAGGTATCCACCCGCTTGTAGACGGGGCGTATCCCCAGCTGCTGGCGACGCTTGCGCACCGACTCTTCCTTGACACCCAACAGGGCGGCCAGGCGACGGTCCGAGAAGCCGAGCCGCTTGTAGCGGCGCAATTCCCCGGCGTCCATCTTGCTGATCTTCTGCCGGGCGATCAGCGCCTCGGTCTGGATCAGCTCCTCGATCTGCTCGAGGAACCAGGGGTCGATGCGCGACAGGCGATGTACCTCCTCCACCCCCAGGCCGGCACGGAAAGCATCGCCGACAAACCACAGGCGCTTGGCGCGCGGGATCGCCAGCTCGGTGCGGATGCGGTTGAGCGACTCGGGCGAATGATCCGATACCTGGGGCTCGAAGCCGTCGGAGCCCACTTCCAGCCCGCGCATGGCCTTGTGCAGGGATTCCTGGAAATTGCGGCCGATGGCCATGACCTCGCCCACCGACTTCATCTGCGTGGTCAGCCGCGAATCGGCCTGCGGGAATTTCTCGAAGGTGAAGCGCGGGATCTTGGTGACCACGTAATCGATACTGGGCTCGAAACTGGCCGGCGTGGCGCCACCGGTGATCTCGTTGCGCAGCTCGTCCAGCGTGTACCCCACGGCCAGCTTGGCCGCGACCTTGGCGATCGGGAAACCCGTGGCCTTCGACGCCAGCGCCGAGGAACGCGACACGCGCGGGTTCATCTCGATCACGATCATGCGCCCGTCGGCCGGGTTGATCGCAAACTGCACGTTCGATCCGCCGGTCTCCACGCCGATCCTGCGCAGCACCGCGAGACTCGCGTTGCGCATGATCTGGTACTCCTTGTCGGTGAGCGTCTGCGCCGGGGCGACAGTGATCGAGTCGCCGGTGTGCACGCCCATCGGATCGAAATTCTCGATCGAGCAGATGATGATGCAGTTGTCCTTGTGATCGCGGACCACTTCCATCTCGTACTCTTTCCAGCCGAGCAGGGACTCCTCGATCAGCACCTCGTTGGTCGGCGAGAGATCCAGCCCGCGGAGCACGATGTCCTCGAACTCCTCGACGTTGTAGGCCACGCCGCCGCCGGTTCCTCCCAGGGTGAAGCTGGGACGGATGATGATCGGGAAGCCGATGTCGGCCTGGATCTGCCGCGCCTCCTCGATCGAGTGCGCGACCCCGGACTTGGCAGAGCCCAGCCCGATCTCGGTCATCGCGTTGCGGAATTTCAACCGGTCCTCGGCCAGGTCGATGGCCTCGGCATTGGCGCCGATCATCTGCACCCCGTACCGCTCCAGCACGCCGTTGGCGGCGAGATCCAGCGCGCAGTTGAGCGCGGTCTGGCCCCCCATGGTCGGCAGCAGGGCGTCGGGGCGCTCCCGCTCGATGATCTTCTCGATGGTCTGCCAGCGGATCGGCTCGATGTAGGTCGCGTCGGCCATCTCCGGATCGGTCATGATCGTGGCCGGATTGGAGTTGACCAGGATGACGCGGTACCCCTCCTCGCGCAGCGCCTTGCAGGCCTGGGCGCCGGAGTAGTCGAACTCGCAGGCCTGGCCGATGACGATCGGGCCGGCGCCGATGATGAGGATGCTCTGGATGTCGGTACGCTTGGGCATGATCAGCGGGCCATCAACTGGACAAAACGGTCGAACAGATAGGCCACGTCGTGCGGTCCGGGGCTGGCTTCGGGGTGGCCCTGGAAGCTGAACGCCGGAGCGTCGTCGAGGGCAATGCCCTGCAGGGAGCCGTCGAACAGGGACTTGTGTGTCACCCGCACCCCGGCCGGCAGACTCGCCTCGTCCACGGCAAAGCCGTGGTTCTGGCTGGTGATCAGCACACGCCCGGTCTGCAGATCCTGTACCGGATGGTTGGCGCCGTGGTGGCCGAACTTCATCTTCACCGTCCGGGCGCCGGCCGCCAGACCCAGGATCTGGTGCCCCAGACAGATGCCGAATACCGGCAGCTTGCGGGCGATGAACGTGCGCGCCGCCGTGATCGCGTAGCTGCAGGGCTCGGGATCCCCGGGGCCGTTGGAGAGCAGCACGCCGTCCGGCTTGAGCCTGAAGACGGCCTCGGCAGGGGTCTGCGCCGGCACCACGGTGACGCGGCAATCGCGGTCCACCAGCATGCGCAGGATGTTGCGCTTGACGCCAAAATCGTAGACCACCACGTGATGCCGCCCGCCCTCACGGACCGGCTCGCGGTTGCCGTCCAGCTGCCAGGAGCCGGTGCGGAAGGCATAGGTCTGGGCACAGGACACGACCTTGGCGAGGTCGGCGCCCTTGAGTCCGGGGCAGCTGCGCGCCGCCTCCAGGGCTTTCTTCTCGCTGAGGCGCCCGCCGGCCACGATGCAGCCGTTCTGGGCACCCTTGTCGCGCAGGATGCGGGTAAGGCGCCGGGTATCGATCCCGGCGATGGCGACCACCCGGTGAGTTTCGAGGTAGGCGCGAAAATCCTGAGTGGAGCGGAAATTGGACGCGGCGCGTGGCACCTCGCGCAGGACCAGCCCGGCGATGTGCACCTGACCGGACTCGGCGTCCTCGGCGTTGGTGCCCACATTGCCGATGTGCGGATAAGTCAGGGTGATGATCTGCTGCCGGTAGGAAGGATCGGTGAGGATCTCCTGGTAGCCGGTCATCGCCGTGTTGAAGACCACCTCGCCGGTCGTCTGCCCGCTGATGCCAACAGAAACACCCTTGAAAACAGATCCATCAGCGAGTGCGAGCAAGGCCGGTTTGGGGGAGTTCATCGGCACGGCGGTCTGGTTTTTGATCCGGTTTTACACACGAAAACGGGGGCTGCGCGCCCCCGCCTGGTTCGCCGCACAGTGTACTGCGTGTCGGCGGGTCCGTCCATCCGTCCGAGCCGGTAAAAAGTCTCTGTTAACGGCCGCAGGCGCCTGCTAGTGTTTTGCAGCTGCAAGCCAGCAGGCGGGATACGGCCCAGTCCGGCCCCCAGCCAGCCGGCAGTGAAGCTTACCGAGGCAGTCCATGAACCTGGATCTGGTCTACGTCAAAACTGAAAAAGGGCGCAATGAAATCGCCCACCACTCGGAACACCTGCCGGCCCGCCTGCGGGTACTGCTGATCATGGTGGACGGCGTCAAACCCCTGCGCGCGGTACTGGCCCAGCGCGGCAATACGCCCGACGGCCCGGCGCAGCTCGAACAGCTGGAAGCCATGGGCCTGATCGAGATCCGCGGCAGCGGCACCCCCGCGAGCACGCCCGCCCCCGTGGCTGCTCCCGAGGACTCGGGCGCAGTCAACGGCTCGGCGGCGGGGGCGCTGAACATCAAGGCCGGACGTGAGACCGCCGTGCGCCTCCTGCACGAGGTGATGGGCCCCGACGCCGATCACTTCGCCATGAAGCTGGAACGCTGCCTGACCAGCGAGGAACTGCTGGCGCATGTACAGAACTGCGCCAATCTGGTGGGCAACATCCGCGGCAAGGCCGCCGCGGACAAGTACCTCGCCTCCGTGCAGACGGCCCTGAAAGGGGGCTGAACCCGGCCACGCGCTCAGGGCTGTGCCAGCACGTCCTGCATGCTGTACAGCCCCGGCTTGCGCCCGGCAAGCCAGGCCGCGGCACGCACCGCGCCGCGGGCAAAATTGAGCCGGCTGCTGGCCCGGTGGCTGATCTCCACCCGCTCGCCCTCGCCCAGGAACAGCACGCTGTGATCACCCACCACGTCCCCGCCGCGGACGGTGGAAAACCCGATCGTGCCCGCTGCGCGTTCGCCGGTATGGCCCTGGCGGGCATAGACCGCACTGGTCTCGAGATCCCGGCCGGCGCCAGCGGCGGCGGCGCGGCCCAGCATCAGCGCGGTGCCGCTGGGGGCGTCCACCTTGTGGCGGTGGTGGGCTTCCACGACCTCGATGTCGAACTCCTCGCCCAGCGCCCGCGCGGCCTCGGTGACCAGTTGCAAGCAGAGGTTGATGCCGATGCTGAAATTCCCCGACAGGCAGATGGGAATGCGGGCCGCGGCGGCGCGGATCTGCTCGAGCTGTTCGGGCGTAAAGCCGGTGGTGCCGATGACCATGGCACGGCCCGCCGGCACACAGCCTGCCAGCGCGGCCAGCGTGCCCTGCGGGCGCGTGAAGTCGATCAGCACATCAAAACCGGCGGGGTCGGGCGTGGCCGTCACCGCCACGCCCAGCGGGGCCAGCCCGGCGAGCGTGCCGGCATCCTGCCCCAGCGCCGCGGAGCCGGCGACGTCCAGCGCGCCGCCCAGGCGGCAGACGCCAGAGGCCTGCACGGCCTGGATCAGCGCCCGGCCCATGCGGCCACCCGCTCCCTGCACCGCTACGCGAACCGGATCCTTCATGTGTTGCCGCAGTCCTCTCAGAGATCGACTTCGTGGGGTTCGTCGGCGAACGCGAGCGTGAGCGCCCCGTCACCCACGTTGATGCCGCCGGTCATGCTCATCACGCTCTCCAGCACCGTGACCTGGTGCTCGGCGCAGAGCTTGATCAGATCCGCATGCCCCGGCAGGGTGTGCAGGGCATCCAGCTCGCCGCCATAGCTCATCACCAGTGTCGGACTGAGCAGGCCTTTCTGCACCCGGCGGCCGACATAGGCAAAGAACTTTTCCGCGCCTTCCTCAAAGTGCCGCAGCTTGGCGCAGGGGGCGGTCTCATTGCGGTAGCCCTTGATCAGCGGCTTGATGTCCAACGCCGTGCCGATCATCGCGCCAAACAGGCCGACACTGCGATCGCCCTTCTTCTGGGCGCGGGCGCGCAGGTAGAACAGATCCTTGGGCAGCATGTAGCCGTGCGTGTTCTGCGCGAGGAATTCCAGGCGCTCGCGGATCTTCACCGGGTTTTCACCGGCCTCGATCATGCGAATGGCTTCCACCGCGATCACGCCCTGCGCGGCGAACAGGTTCTGGCAGTCAATCACGCGCAGCGCAAAGGGTCCGGGCACACCGGCCTTGGCGCGGTAGGGCTTGTACTCGTTGAGAATGGCGAACGAGGCCTTTACCGCGTGCTCATGCATGGGGCTGCGGCTGGAAGCCAGCGTCAGGCAGAAGACGAAGTCGTAGTCGATGACCAGCTTGCTGAGAAACAGCTCCTTGATCTGCTCCACCGAAAACGCCGAGGTGCCGGCGTCGCCCTTGTTGCTGTCCTTGTCCAGATAGAACGCGCGGGTCTGTTCAGGGTCGCGCGTGTCCACCAGGTCACGGCCCGCCAGGTGCAGGGTGATGGGCAGGATGACGATGTTGTGCTGCTCGATGAATTCTCTTGGCAGATCGCAGGCCGAATCCACCACCAGACCGATTCTCATGATGCCTCCCCTTTCGCGGCTTCACGCTGTATTTATGGATGCAAACGTGAAATGTATCACGCCTCAGCGCTCTTCCAGCTTGGCCTGTTGCCAGAGGATTTCCATGGCCTGCAACCGTTCCGGGGAGCCCCGCGGCGGCAGGCCTGCCGCGTGCGCCTGGACGTAGGCATAGCGCGCACTGAACTTGGCACAGGCAGCGCGCAGTGCAGTGGCCGGATCCACGCGCAGATGCCGTGCCAGATTGATCACCATGAACAGCACATCGCCCAGCTCGTCGGCGCAGCGCGCCTGGCCCTCGGGCTCGGCGGCGCGCAGCTCGGCGATCTCCTCGGCCAGCTTGTCCCACATGCCGACGGTATCGGGCCAGTCGAAGCCGTCCAGCGCGGCGGCGGCCTGCAGCAGACGCGCCTGCTCCAGCGGCTCAGCCATGACGTTCCACCTGGCGCGCGAGGTTGTAGAGCATGCCGGCGGTGGCACCCCAGATCCGGTACTCGCCAAACGGCAGCTCCAGAAACGGCAGCCTGATGCCCTGGCGCACCAGCGATTTGCGCTGATAGGCCGAGACATCCAGCGCCAGCGCCAGGGGAATCTCGAAAATCTCCGCCACCTCGGCCGCGTCCACCCGCCAGGAGAAGGGCCCGCTGGCCACCCCCACCACCGGCGTGACCAGATAGCGGGTCACGGTCGGGTAGTCGTCGAGATAGCCGATGATGTCCACGCCGGCCGGATCGAGCCCGACCTCCTCCTCGGCCTCGCGCAGCGCGTTCTCGGCGGCGCTGCGGTCGGTGTCGTCGCGCCGCCCGCCGGGGAAACTGATCTGCCCCCCGTGGGAACGCAGGGTATCGGCGCGCCGGGTCAGCAGGACGCTCAGGCCCTCCTCCCGGCGCAGCAGCGGGATCAGCACCGCAGCAGGGCGGAAATTGCGGGTCATGCCCGGCCCCAGCCAGCGGTCCAGCGCAAACGGCAGCTCCAGGTCGCACAGCGGCCTGGGCGGGGTTTCGGAGGTTGCGGACAGCGCCTGACGCACGCGCGCCTCCATGGGTAAAACCTGCATGTCCACTCCGTGCTCGCTCCTGTATCCCGATACCTCCCGACGACCGCACACAGCGCCCGCCCGCCGAAGGCTTTCAGGCCTACAATCCTCGCACAGGCAGAACACCGGATCACCCATGAGCCCCACCCCTTATCTGGAAGCGCTGCAGGCACGCTTCCTGGACGCCCTGCCGCACGCGCGCGAGCTGGGCATGCAGGCGCGTGAGGTGACGGCCGAAGCCGCGCACCTGGAACTGCCCTACCGGCCGGATTTTCTCGGCGATCCGCAGCACGGGCTGCTGCATCCGGGGGTCATCACCAGCGTGATCGACACGGCCAGCGGCCTCGCCGTCTTTGCGCAGATCGGCCGCTTCGAGCCGATCGCCACGCTGGACCTGCGTGTGGATTACCTGCGCCCGGGCCTGGCGGGGCAGGCCCTGCAGGTCCGCGCCGAGTGCTACCGCATGACGCCGATGATCGCCTTCGTGCGCGCCCAGGCCTGGCAGGCCGATCCGCAGTCACCGGTCGCACTCTCGCAGTCGGTGTTCATGCGCGCGTCCCACGGCAGGCGCCAGGCGGCGGCATGAGCGATTCCATCCTGGTCAAGGCCCGCGTCCAGAGCCGCGAGGCCGGCGAGGCCGGCGCGCTGGTCGCCCTGATCCCCTACGCCGGCTTCCTCGGGGTGCGGATGCATCGCCAGGATCAGCAGTGGCTGAGCCACCTGCCCTTTCGTCCGGGCCTGATCGGCAATCCCGCCCTGCAGGCGCTGCACGGCGGCGTCACCGCCGCCTTCATGGAAAACGCCGCCATGCTGCACCTGCTGGTGCAGCTCGACGAAGACCGCATCCCCAAGAACATCGACTTTTCCATCGATTACCTGTTGCCCGGGCGGGCACGCGACCTCTACGCCGCCTGTACCGTCTCCCGCGCCGGACTGCGCGTGGCCCAGGTGCAGATCCGCTGCTGGCAGGACAGCCCGGAGCAGCCCATCGCCATGGCGCGCGCCCACTTTCTGCTGGGCAAACCGGCGTGAGCACCGCATCCGATCGGGTCACGCTGCGGGAGCTCGACGAACGGCTGGCGCGCCCCAAGGGCAGTAGCTTTCGCGCTTTCAAGCAGCGGCTGCCGGAATTGACCGAGGGTGCCGACTACTGGGTACTCAATCCACGCGAGCACGCACAGGCGCTGGCCCGGCTGCGTGAACAGGGGCGGCTCTACGCCAGCAGCGTCAACGCCATCCTGCTCTCCCGCGCGACCGCCGACCGGCTGCTCGCGGCGCTGCAGCCTCAGGGTTCCGGGCGCCAGCCGGGACTGTCCGCGGCGTCATTGCGCCGGGCAAAGTCCGGGGGGTAGGATGCAGCCTCAATTTTTATACCGGAGTTGTCCATGTCCGCTGTCGAACTGCTCAAGAAGCTGCCCACCGCCTTCAACCCGGATGCCGCCACCGGCACCGATGCCACGTTCCAGTTCAATATCTCCACGCCGATGAATGCGGTCATCAAGAACGGCACCTGCACGGTGGCCGAAGGCACCGCCGGCAGCCCCGACGTGGTCATCACCATGGAAGACGACGACCTGGTGGCGCTGATGAAAGGCGAGCTCAACGGCATGACCGCGTTCATGACCGGCAAGCTGCAGCTGGAAGGCGATCTGATGCTGGCGCAGCGCATGTCCGGCTTCTTCGATGCCGGCAAGCTGGGCTGATCTTCCCGTGAGCGAACCGACCCCGGGCCTCCCTGCCCGGGGTTTTTCTTTGGTGCCGGACACGGCACACGGCTGGCTGAGCCTGCGGGCCGCACACCACCCCGAGTACGGCGCCATCCACGCCGACTGGCTGGGCGCCGAGCAGCGTCGCCGCATCCTCGGCGGCCGCAAGCAGCTGTTGGCGCGTGCGGTGGGCCTGCATCTGCACCCCCGCCTGAGCGTGCTGGACGCCACCGCCGGCCTGGGCCGGGACGGCTTCACCCTCGCCGCGCTGGGCGCGCAGGTCACGCTCTGCGAGCGGCATCCGCTGATCTTCGCCCTGCTGGAGGATGCCGCGCGCCGCGCAGCCGCGCACCCCGCAGCGCAGCGCCTGGAGCTGACCCACGCCAGCGCCGCGCAGCTGTTGGACGGCCACAGGCAGTGGGATGTGATCTATCTCGATCCGATGTACCCGCATCGCGGCAAGACGGCCTTGCCGCAGAAGGAAATGCAGTTCTTCCGCGAGCTGACCGACGGCGACCCCGACGCCGGCTCGCTGCTGGCGCTGGCCCTGCCCTGCGCGCGCCGGCAGGTGGTGGTCAAGCGCGCGGCGCAGGCGGCCCCGCTCGGCGGGCTGAGCCCGTCACGTTCGCTTAAAGGTCAGCAGGCACGCTTCGACATCTACCTGCCGCGGCCCGCCCCATGCGCTTCCTGACCCTCGTGCGTCATGCCAAGTCCTCCTGGGATTACCAGGAGCTGAGTGACTTCGAGCGCCCGCTCAATCCGCGCGGACGGCGCGACGCGCCGGTGATGGCCGCGCGGGTACGCAAGCTGCTGGAAGCACCGGACCTGCTGGTGAGCAGCCCCGCCTCGCGCGCGCTGAGCACGGCGCAGATCTTTGCCCGGGAACTGGGGCTGGAGGAAATCGACATCCGCATCCAGCCGCGTGTCTATGAAGCCGATGCGGACAGCCTGTTCGGCGTGCTGCGCGGGCTGGACCCCGAGTGCCGGCACGCCATGCTGTTTGGCCACAACCCGGGGCTTTCACAGCTGGCACAGGAACTGGCGCGCTGCAGCTTTGATCTGCTGCCGACCTGCGGGGTCGCGCACTTTCGTCTGGCGATCAGCCGCTGGGAAGCACTCACCGCCGACTGCGGCAAGCTGCTGCTCTACACCTACCCCAAGCAGGAAAACCTGCCGCGCCGGCCCGGCTGAGCGCTTCAGAGCGCCTGCAGCTCGCGGCCGAAGTGCTGGGCGTTCTGTACGTAGTGCTGGGCCGACAGGGTATTGAACTGGATCTCCTGCGGCGTCAGCGGCCTTACCACCTTGGCGGGCGCGCCCATGATCAGCACGCCGTCCGGGAACTGCTTGCCCTCGGTGATCAGCGAGTTGGCGCCGACGATGCAGTCCCGCCCGATCCGCGCCCGGTTGAGGATCACGCTCTTGATGCCGATCAGCGTGTTGTCGCCGATTTCACAGCCGTGCAGCATCACCATGTGGCCGATGGTGCAGCCCGCGCCGATGCGCAGCGGCACCCCGTGGTCGGTGTGCAGCACCGAACCATCCTGCACGTTGCTGCGTGCGCCGATGGTGATCAGGTCCATGTCCCCGCGCACCACACAGTTGAACCACACGCTGGCGCCATCCTCCAGCAGGACCGAGCCGATCACGGTGGCGTTGTCGGCAATCCAGGTCTGTCCCTGGCGTTCGGGGCGGCGCGTGCCCAGGGCATGGATCATCGGTTCATCCTCTGACGAATGGGGATTCAGGCCGCCGCGGCGGCGCGGGGGCGGGCGGACAGGCTGAAGCCGTGCCCGCGTTCGAGCAGGTAATCGAGCCACTTGCCGAGCAGCAGGTTGCGCCGCCATTGTTCGCTGAGGAACTGCTCGGCGAGCGGGTCACCGCCTTCCTCCGCGCGCCAGGGCGGGCGCTCGCTGCAGGTCAGGGCCTCGGCCACGCCGGCGTCGCGATAGACGCGCACCCACAGATCGGGCTGGCGGCGCACGCCCTGCGGGTCCACAAACTCATAGCTGAGGCGGAAGGTCACGGTGTAGCGGTCGCGCGCCATGACATCCAGCAGCAGCGGCGGATCGTTGGCCGCCTGCGAGGTAGCGCTGGCAAACGGCAGCTCCAGCTCGGGCAGCAGCTGCTGCAGCAGGCGGAAGTTGCGCTCGTACAGATCCATGAGGTGGGCCAGCGGTGGACTGCGGGCCAGCACCCCGGAGCGGGAGATGTCGGGAGACGATTGCATGACGCGACTATAAGATACGGGCCGACCCCGCTCAATGAAGCCGCCGATGACCCTGCGTGAAATCGCCACCAAACCCTACGCCGACCAGAAGCCGGGAACCGCCGGGCTGCGCAAGAAAGTGGCGGTCTTCCAGCAACCGCATTACCTGGAAAACTTCCTGCAGTCCATCTTCGACTGCGTGCCGGCGCTCAAGGGCCAGACCCTGGTGATCGGCGGCGACGGCCGGTACCACAACCGGCCGGCCATCCACACCGCGCTGGCCATGGCGGCCGCCAACGGCGTGGCGCGGACCATCGTCGGCCAGGGCGGCATGCTCTCCACTCCGGCGGCCTCCCTGCTGATCCGCAGCAGCGGCGCGGCTGGCGGCCTGGTCCTCACCGCCAGCCACAACCCGGCCGGCCCGGACGGGGACTTCGGGATCAAGTTCAACATCGCCGGTGGCGGCCAGGCCCCGGAGGCCCTGACCGGGCAGATCCACCAGGCCAGCCAGCGGATCAGCCGCTACCGCCTGCTGGAGGGCGGTGACGTGGACCTGGACCGGCGCGGCCGGCAGATGCTCGGGGACATGGAGGTACAGATCGTGGACGGCGTGGAACACTACGCCGGAGCGATGCAGCAGCTGTTCGACTTCGACCGCATCCGCGACTGGCTGAAGAAAGGCCACAGCCTGCGCTTTGACGCCATGCACGCGGTCACCGGCCCCTACGCGCGCCGCATCCTCGTCGAGCAGCTCGGCGCGCCCGCCTCTGCGGTGATCAACAGCGTGCCGCTGGAAGACTTTGGCGGCGGCCACCCCGACCCCAACCTGATCCACGCCAAACCCCTGGCCGACCTGATGTTCAGCGAGGCCGCCTGCGACCTGGGGGCCGCCAGCGACGGAGACGGCGACCGCAACATGATCCTCGGCCGCGGCATCTTCGTCTCGCCGGGCGATTCGCTGGCCATGCTCGCCGCCCACCTCGACCAGCTGCCCGGCTACCGCAAGGGGCTGGCCGGCATCGCCCGCTCCATGCCGACCAGCCGCGCCGCCGACCGGGTGGCTGCCGCGCTGGGCATCCCCTGCTTCGAAACGCCCACCGGCTGGAAGTTCTTCTGCAATCTGCTGGACGCCGGCCAGGTCACGATCTGCGGCGAGGAGAGCTTTGGCACCAGCTCGGCGCACGCACGCGAGAAGGACGGCCTCTGGGCCGTGCTCGCCTGGCTCAATGTGCTGGCGGTGACGCAGCGCAGCGTGCAGGAGATTGCCCAGGCGCACTGGCAGCGCTTCGGCCGCCACCATTACGCGCGCCATGACTACGAGGGCCTGCCCGGCCCGGCCGCCCAGGCGGTCATGGACAGCCTGGGCCAGCGCCTGTCCGCCCTGCCCGGCAGCAGCGTGGCAGGCCTGCCAGTGAGCCTGGCCGATCATTTTGCCTATGACGACCCGGTGGACGGCAGCCGGGCCGAGGCGCAAGGCATCCGCGTGGTCATGGGCGACGCGGCACGCATCATTCTGCGTCTGTCCGGCACCGGCACCCAGGGGGCGACGCTGCGCCTGTACCTGGAACGTCACGAGACCGATGCCGCGCAGCTCGACCGCCCGCCGACCGAAGTCCTGGCGCCCCTGGCGGCCGCGGCCGAGCAGCTGGGGCGCATCAGCGAGCTGACCGGGCGCAAGGCGCCCAGCCTGGTGACCTGATCCCTCAGGGCGCCAGTGGCGCGCCGGCAGCCGCTTCGCTCGGCGTGCCGCGCACGACGCGAGCCGCGCCGTCGTCCACTTTCCAGGCCGCGCCGAAGCGCTCGGTGGTGCTCGGTTCGCTGACGGTATCCACGTAGTACCACTCGCCCTGCAGGCGCTCGGGGGTGATGTCCAGCAGCAGGTAGCCGCGCCGCGTGCCGTCGAAGTATTTCAGGTGCGGGTTGGGGACCAGCACGGATTCGTCGGCGTTGCTGAACCCCGGCACCTGCTCGAAACCCGGCGAGGTGACCGAAGGACAGACAAACTCCACCGCGCGCGAGCCCTCGCCGGTGAGCGGGTTGTAGCGCGCCGGATCGTTGGGGTCCGGCGTCAGGTCCATGGCCCAGGAGCTGTGGATATCGCCGGTGAGGATCACCGCGTTGTGCACGGCGTTGTCGCGGATAAAATCCAGCAGACCCAGGCGCTCGGCCTGGTAGCCGTCCCACTGATCGCTGTTGAAGTACACCCCGCCACCGGCGGCTTCCGGCGCGCCGGCGAGCTTGAACTGTCCGAACATCACCTGCTGGCCCACCACCTTCCAGCGCACCGGCGAGGACTGCAGGCGGGTGTGCAGGAAGCTCAGCTGCTCCGGGCCGAGCATCTTGCGGTTGGGGTCGCGCAGGTCGTCATTGCTGGCAATGCTGCCCTGCAGGTCACGGTCGAACAGGCGGGTGTCGAGCATCACGAACTCGGCCAGATCGCCGTAGACGTAATGGCGCCAGATGCGGTTGAGGTTGCCGGGCTCGGGGTAGCGGATCGGCATCCATTCGTCATAGACGCGCTGGGAAAAGGCCTTGCGCAGCGGCCACTCGCCCTCCACGCCCTCGGTATGGTTCTCTGCCCCGTCACGGTAGGAATTGTTGGTGGACTCGTGGTCGTCCCAGACCACGATCCAGGGATGCTGGCGATGGGCTTCCTGCAGGTCCGGATCGGAGCGGTACTGGGCGTAGCGGGTGCGGTAATCGGCCAGCGTGATGATCTCGGTGGGCGGATCGTACTCACGGAAGCTGCCGTACTCGCCGTTACCGTATTCGTAGATGTAATCGCCCAGGTGCAGCACCACGTCCAGATCGGTGCGCGCGGCGAGCGTGCGGTAGGCATTGAACAGGCCGTGCGCGAGGCTGGAGCAGGACACCACGCCCACCCGCAGACGCTCCACCATACCGGCCGGCGCCGTGCGCGTGCGGCCCACCACGGAGCGGTGGCCGCGCGCCTCGAACTGGTAGTAGTAGGTGGTTGCCGGCGCCAGACCGTCCTGATCGATCTTGACCGTGTAATCACGCTCGGCCGTCGCCTGGGCTGTGGCGGTGGCGACGCGCTCGCTGAGCTGTGGATCCCGGTAAACCTGCAGGCGTACCGGGATACCGGCGGCCCCCACGGGTACCGTCACGCGCGTCCAGAAGATCACGCGGTCCGGCAGCGGATCACCGCTCGCCACCCCGTGCAGGAAGGGGTTGGGAAACGGCCCCGGTTCCTGCGCCGGCGGCGGCAGTTCCGGCTCCGGCACGGCCACGGCGGCGGCGCTGGCGCCGCAGCCGTGCAGGAAAGGGACCGTGGCAAACGCCCCGGAAGACAGGGCCACACGGCGGAGAAATTCACGGCGGCTGAGGCCGATCCTGCGCGTGCGTACGCGCCGGCAAAAGGGTGCTGGCATGGGGCTGAACCTGAAATCCTGATGACCAGTTCAGCCTAGGCCCACGTCGTTACGGGCCAATGACGCAACGATGACGCCGCTGTGGCGGCTCAGGTCTTGCGCAGCTTTTCCAGGAAAGGACTGATCAGATCCATGGGCAACGGGAAGACGATGGTGGAGTTCTTCTCGCCCGCAATGTCGATCAGCGTCTGCATGTAGCGCAGCTGCAAGGCCTGCGGTTCCTGCGAGAGCAGTGCGGCGGCCTCGCGCAGCTTTTCCGCCGCCTGCATCTCGCCCTCGGCGTGGATCACCTTGGCGCGGCGCGAACGCTCGGCCTCGGCCTGACGCGCCATGGCGCGGATCATGCTCTCGTCCAGATCGATGTGCTTGATCTCGACATTGGTCACTTTCACGCCCCAGGCGTCGGACTGCTCGTCGAGAATGGTCTGCAGGTCGGTATTGAGCTTTTCACGCTCGGTGAGCATTTCGTCGAGCTCGTGCTGGCCCAGCACGGAGCGCAGCGTGGTCTGCGAGAGCTGGCTGATGGCCTCGTAATAATTGGCCACCTGGAGGATGGACCGGGACGGGTCCACCACGCGGAAATACACCACCGCGTTGACCTTCACCGAGACGTTGTCGCGCGAGATCACATCCTGCGGCGGCACGTCCATGACGATGGTACGCAGGTCCACCTTGATGATCTTCTGCACCACCGGGATCAGGATGATCAGCCCCGGCCCCTTGGTGCTGGTATAGCGGCCCAGCGTGAGGACCACGCCGCGTTCGTATTCGTTGAGGATCTTGACCGCCGATATCACCAGGGCGGCGGCGAAGATCGCCAGGGTCATGGCCAGACTCAGCATGGGCATTCTCCAGAGAAGTTGATCAAGAAACCGTACATGCGGGGCTCAGGCCAGCGGCTCCACCTGCAGGACCAGTCCGTCTATGGCCACTACCCGCGCCCGGCTGCCGGGCGCAAGCGCGGCGCTGCTGCGGATGCGCCAGATCTCGCCGCCCAGGCGTGCGATACCCTGCCCGCCGGCAAAACTGCTGACTACCACCGTCTGCCCGATCTGCAGGACATCACCGGTGACCACCGGCTGGCGACGCGAGCGCGCCAGCAGGTACAGGGTCAGCGCCATCAGCAGCGAGGCGCCGATGGCCAGACCCGCGATCAAGCCCAGATTCACGCCGTAGCCGGGCACGTCGGTATCCATCAGCAACACCGAGCCGAAGACGAAGGCGACAATGCCGCCAAAGCCCAGCACACCAAAACTGGGCACCAGTGCCTCGGTCACCAGCAGCGCCAGCCCCAGCGCCATCAGCGCCAGCCCCACGTAGTTGACCGGCAGCACCTGGAGGGCAAACAGGGCAAACAGCAGGGAAATGGCACCGACCACGCCGGGCAGGATCGCGCCGGGGTTGTAGCCTTCCAGCAGCAGACCATAGACGCCAACCAGCAGCAGCACATAGGCAATCGTCGGGCTGGCCAGCACCGACAACAGCCGGAAACGCCAGTCCGGCTCGATCTCGCGCACCACCAGGCCGGCGGTCTCCAGCCGCAGCTCGCCGGCGCTGGTGCGCACGCTGCGCCCGTCCAGCGCGGCGAGCAGGGCCGGCACATCGGCGGCGACCAGGTCAATCACGTTCTGGGCCAGCGCCTCGCTGGCGGTGAGGTTCACCCCTTCGCGTACCGCCTGTTCAGCCCAGTCGGCGTTGCGGCCACGCTGCTCGGCCAGGCCGCGGATATAGGCGACCGCGTCGTTGAGGATTTTCTTCTGCATGGCATCGCCGGCCGCGGGCTCTGCCGGTGGCGGGTCCTCGCCCGGCTCGGCCGTTCCCGGCTTGCCCGGGCGGGCTGGAGCGGGCATGCCCCCGCCGATCGGCACTGGCGTTGCAGAGCCCAGATTGGTGGCCGGGGCCATGGCCGCCACATGTGTAGCGTAGAGGATGAAGGTGCCGGCGCTGGCGGCGCGCGCGCCGCCCGGCCCCACAAACCCCACCACCGGGATCGGGGACGCGAGGATGTCCTTGATGATGTCGCGCATCGCGCCATCGAGCCCGCCCGGGGTGTCGATGCGCAGCACGACCAGGCGTGCGCCACGAGCGGTGGCCTGCGCCAGGGCTTTCTCGAAATAGGCACTGCTGGCCGGGCCGATGGCTCCTTCCAGCGTGATCACCGCCGCTTCGGGCGCGGCAACCGGGGTTTCCGGCGCAGCACCAGCCGTGGCGGCGAGCAGCATTCCGGCTACCGCATATCCGCACCATCTGGCTTGTCTGCGTGCACAGGTCATGGCCATCCGACTATACCCCAGCCTCCGCCTGTGGGCGATGACAGAGCGGAGCAACTGCGCGCGTGCTAATTTTGTTCGTCCACACAAGGGGAAATTCCGTGAATCAGACGCGCATCATAGGGGTCGTACTGCTGGTGGTCGGCTCCATCCTGCTGTACCTGGGCTACAACGCCTCACAGTCCGGCATCGAGCAACTGGGCGAATCACTGACCGGACGCTACAGCGACGAGACCACCTGGTACCTCGTTGCCGGCGCCGCGGCGGCGGTGGGCGGCCTGCTGCTCGCGGGCTTCGGCCGCAAGTAGCGCGCCGGGCTCAGTCCAGCACCTGGAAGCCGAGCCCGGCGTGGGCGGTCAGCCGCTGCACCAGCCGGTCGCCGAACAGGGTCGC
>JBKHXN010000030.1:0-3394 GCA_046565985.1 Gammaproteobacteria bacterium | reverse complement strand
AGCCGCGCCTCGGCAGCTCGCTGCTCGGCACGCGCTGCACTGATAGCGCCCTTATTCCTATCGAACAGCGGAACGGATACGCTGATGCCGAACATAAGTGCTTGGGAGTCGTATTCTTGGAATCGTCGGACACCGAGCGACGCGGTCACGTCGGGACGAGCACGCAGTCGCTCCACGGTTACGGATTGACCAGCCACATCCAGTTCGGCTTCGGCAATCTGAACAGCCAAGGGATTGCGTACATCCTGTGCAAAGGGGCTGGGTGCGCGATCTAGCAGGCTGGTTCCGATGGATGTGACTGGTTCGGTCAGCATCGCTGCTGCTGCGAGACGCGCGAAAGCCGAATCTCGGTTTGCCTGTGTTTCGTCCACGACGGCACGAGCAGCCTCCACCTCGCTTTCGGCCTGGATGCCACGAAGCGTAGGCTCACGACCTTCTTCTATAAGGGCCATCACCGCGCTTGCATCCGCCTGCGTCAGCGACAGTGCCTCGACGGCCAGCTCATACTGCAAGGAAGCGGCTTCCGCCTCGGCATAGATCAGCGCCAGGCGGCCGGCCACTGCCCATCGCGATTGGTCGCGGCGCAGAGCAGCCGCGTCAGCTGCCGCCCGGGCGGCACCAATACGTGCACCCCGCTGTCCCCACAGTTCCAGGGGTTGGCTGACGGAAAACGTGGTCTCTGCGGCGTCATAGCCAGTGAACGGCGCGCGGCCGTAAGCGTTCTCGGCCTCCAGGGTGACGGAAGGATTAGGTAATGCACGGGCCTGTTGCGCGCGCGCATTGGCGGCGTCGAGCAACGCTTCGGCTTCTAGTGTCGCCGGGGTTCGATCGAGATGCTCGATCAGTGTTTCATAGGGCGGAGCGGGCTCGGCACTTGCTGGTGATGCCAGCGTGATCGTTGTAGCGACCACAGCAAAGCCAACCGCGCATAGCGGTCGGTCGAACGATATAAACATGAGAAGACTCCCAAAGCTAAACGAGTTGACGAAACGACCGTGCAAGCAGCACGGTCCGGATTCGTCAGGCTTTGGGGGGGCGCCTCAATCCATCAGGCGTGTGTGATGCGATGGCATCACTGTCTGGCCGTTGGTGCGCCAGGGGCAGGGAAGCGACCTCGACCGCTGAAGGCGGGGAAGCGTGAGCGTATGTATGGTGAGAATGCCCGTGGCTGCAGGCGCCATGACCGAAGTCGGAATCCTTGTCCTTGCTATCGCCACTATGGGTTTCAACATATGAATACGTATCCCCACCCTCAGATGCGCACAAGACCGCATCAGCCATAGGGATGACAACGAACGCCGCAAGAAGCAACGCCATCACTGCCAGCCTATGTCTGAACAAAATACGCATCATTGCAGCAGGCTACCAAGGAATGAGCCAAGTTCGCAATCAATTTCGACGGCCAATAGGGTCAACGCCCACCTTGATCGGATGCTCGAAGCCTTGCTAGGAAAGCGACTCCTTGCAGCTCAACTGTTAGACGGCAAAGAGAGGTGCATGTTACAATGCTTCGGATATGAAGCTGCTGTGGGGTGATTCGCTTCCTACGCATCTTCCCCGGTTTAACTCGGTCTGCCATGACCCGTACTGCATCGATCAACATTGCTCAGTGGTGGCGCTTCCGGTAGAAGCGGCACGTCGTTGCGGCTTTGATCCGCACCTTGCCGCCCCACCGGCGGGCAAGGTTCAATAGATGGCTCTCCGGCACGGCGGCTCCAAGACTCAGGAGATTGCCCGATGCCATTAAATCCCCCAGCCATAGGTAGCGCCTCGCGCACCACGTCCTCGTGGTGCGCGGTTGTGCGCGTCGCTCACCGGCATTCAGGCCGGCAGTCTTGCAAGGAGTCTCATCAAGGCGTCTTGCAGAGACGCACCGTGAGGCCAGCCTCCATGCTCGCTGCCACCCCACAAGGGCATTATCCGGCGCTTGTGCTGCCGAAATCCGGTGCATGTGTGTATATATCTGTGTATATAGACCCAAGAATGATTAAAAAAAATACAGAAAAAACAAGAGGTTGTCATGGTTAAATTGTTGATGATCGATAACTACGACAGCTTCACCTACAACCTCGTCCAGTATCTGGGCGAGCTGGGGGTGGAGGTGGCCGTGCATCGCAACGACCAGATCACGGTGGAGCAGGTGGCCGCGCTGGCGCCCAGCCACATCGTGCTGTCGCCGGGGCCGTGTACGCCCAACGAGGCGGGCATCTGCCTGGAGCTGATCACCCGCTTGCAGGGGCAGTTCCCGATCCTGGGCGTATGTCTGGGGCACCAGGCCATCGGCCAGGCGTTTGGCGGCCGGGTGGTTCGCGCCCGCCAGCTGATGCACGGCAAGGTCAGCCCCATCCATCATGCCGGACAGGGGGTGTTTGCCGGCCTGCCCACGCCGTTCACCGCCACGCGCTACCACTCGCTGCTGGTGGAAAAGCAGGGGCTGCCCGACTGCTTCGAGGTCACGGCCTGGACCGCGGACGCGCAGGGCGCGCCGGATGAGATCATGGGCCTGCGCCACCGGACCCTGCCGGTCGAGGGGGTACAGTTCCACCCGGAGTCCATCCTCACCGAGCACGGCCACGCCCTGCTGAAGAATTTCCTGGAGCAGCACTGAATGCCCATCACCCCACAGGAGGCCCTGCAGCGGACCATCGAGCATCGCGAGATTTTTCACGACGAGATGGTGGAGCTGATGCGCGCCATCATGCGCGGCGAGGTGTCGCCGGTGATGACCGCGGCGATTCTGACCGGCCTGCGCGTGAAGAAGGAGACGGTGGGCGAGATCGCCGCCGCCGCCAGCGTGATGCGCGAGTTTGCGCGCAAGGTGGAGGTACCGGGCGGCAACGCCCATTTCGTGGACATCGTCGGTACCGGCGGTGACGGTGCGCACAGCTTCAACATCTCCACCTGCGCCATGTTCGTGGCTGCCGCCGCGGGCGCGAGCGTGGCCAAGCACGGCAACCGTAGTGTCTCGTCCAAGTCCGGCAGCGCCGATGTGCTGGAAGCCCTGGGTGCGGCCATCGACCTGCAGCCGGAGCAGGTGGCGGCCTGCCTGCAGGAAACCGGCATCGGCTTCATGTTTGCGCCCAACCACCATCCGGCGATGAAGGCGGTGGCGCCCACGCGGCGCGAGATGGGCGTGCGCACGCTGTTCAACATTCTGGGCCCGCTCACCAACCCGGCGGGTGCGCCGAGCATGCTCATGGGCGTGTTCCATCCCGACCTGGTGGGCATCCAGGTGCGCGTGCTGCAGCAGCTGGGTGTGCAGCGCGCGCTGGTGGTCTGGGGCCAGGACGGCCTCGACGAGCTGACGCTCGGCGGCGCCAGCCTGGTGGGAGAGCTGCGCGACGGGCAGGTACGCGAATACGAACTGCACCCGGAAGACTTCGGTCTGCCCATG
>JBKHXN010000029.1:0-16113 GCA_046565985.1 Gammaproteobacteria bacterium | reverse complement strand
CAATCCGACCGATAAGGCATCACGGAGGCAGGCTCATGAAACGACCAGCACATCCCAAGCGGCGCGGCCGCATCATGCTGTGGTCCCTGCTGGTGATCTTCCTGGGCGCGATGATCGCGCCACTGGGCGGCTATCTGTACGTGGGCCTGGCCCAGGCACAGACCACCGAGGAATCCGCTGCCGCCGAACCGGCGACAGACTGGGAGCAGACCAACCCCCGCTCCGACTATTGGCGCGAGGTGCGCGAAGGACAGTCCGGCTACAGCACGCTTCCGCGCGCAGACGGCAATGACCTGATCCAGAACGGCGGCGAAAACTGGCGTCAGCTGCGCAACGGGCCGGTGATGATCATCGGCGGTCTGTTCCTGCCGCTGGTGGTGCTGGCCATCGGCCTGTTCCACCTGTGGAAAGGCCAGAAAAAAGTGCAGGGCCCGCTCTCCGGCCGCAGGGTGCAGCGCTGGACCCGCGGCGAGCGCATCCTGCACTGGACTACGGCGAGCCTGTTCATCCTGCTGGCGATCACCGGCCTGTCGCTGCTGTTCGGGCGGGTGGTGCTGATCCCGCTGATGGGGCACGAGGGCTTTGCGGCCTGGGCACTGGCCGCCAAGTGGCTGCATAACCTCGGCGGCCCGCTGTTCTCGGTCTGCGTCCTGCTGATCGTGCTGTTCTGGATCAAGGACAACATCCCCAATCGCACCGACCTGGAGTGGTTCCGCAACGGCGGCGGCATGTTCGGCAAGCACGCCTCGGCCGGACGCATGAACGGCGGCGAGAAGGTGTGGTTCTGGTTCATCGCCACCTTCGGCGTGATCGTCTGCATCACCGGGCTGATCCTGGATTTTCCCAATGTCTTCACCGGCCGGGACAGCTTCCAGAACGCCAACCTGATCCACGCGGCGCTGGCGATCGCCTGGGTGGGCCTGTTCTTTGGCCACGCCTACATCGGCACGCTGGGGACCGAGGGTGCGCTCGAGGGCATGACCACCGGGCAGGTCAGCGAGGAATGGGCGCGCCAGCACCACGACCTGTGGCTGGAAGAGATGCAGCAGGGCGGCGGCTCGCACCCGGCGGCGGAGCGCCCGGCAGGCTCGTCGGCGCCCAAGACCGTCTGAACCTCAGGCCGACAGGCCGAGGAATTCCGCCAGCGACACCCGCCGCAGCGCGCCGGCGGTCTGGATCACCAGGCCGCCGTGCGGGTCGTAATCCAGCAGACTGCCGCTGATCTCCTCGCCACTGGCCAGCACCAGCTGCAGCGGCTCCGCGCGGCGCTGCGCGCGGCCAATGAACTGTCGCAGTACCGGCGCCAGCCCCTGCCGGTCCCAGCGTTCCAGCCAGCCCAGCAGCTGGCGCGCGTAACCGGCGAGCAGGTCTGCCGGCCGCAGCGCCGGCACCCCGCCCTCCACGGCCACGCAGGCGGCTTCGGCAAAGGGCAGCGGCGGCGGCTCGCCGACATTGACCGCACAGCTCAGCACCAGCCACTGCGGCAGGCCGTCCACCAGAGGGCCGGCGTCCAGCCACACGCCGGCGAGCTTGGCCTGGTTGAGGATCACGTCGTTGGGCCAGCGGAAGCGCAGGTCGGTCATGGCCTGCACCTGCTCGGCCATGGCGGTGCCCAGGGCGACGCAGGCGAGCAGCGGCAGCTCGGCCGCGCGCACCAGGCTGAACTCGGGCCGCAGCACCAGCGCGCAGTAGAGACCCTGCGGCGGCGACAGCCAGGGCCGGTCGAGCCGGGCGCGGCCGGCGTGCTGGGCATCCACCCAGACCAGCATGCCTTCCCCGGCGCCGGAGCGGGCCTGGCGGATGGCCTCGTCGCGTGCGCTGTCGGCCACGGTCAGGTGCAGCAGCTCGTAGGCGGCGGGCAGGTGCGGTGGCTTCTCAGCCATGCAGGGGCTCCGCTCGCGGACGCGGGTCCAGGGTATCGAGCATGCGGCGCAGCTGCTGCACGCGCGGCGAGAGCAGGCCCAGGCTCTGCTCGCAGGCGGCCAGCGCCGCCTGCAGCCGCGCGCGTGCGGGCTCGGCACGCCCGCTGTCACGCAGCAGCGCGGCCAGCAGACAGAGCGTGTCCAGGTACAGGGCGTCACCGCGCCCCATCACCTCGCCGCTGACCTCCAGCACGTGCTCGAGCAGGGGCTCGGCCAGCTCGTGCTTGCCGCCGTCGCAGTACAGGCGCGCCAGCCCGGCGAGCGCGCCCAGGGTATTGGGATGGCGCTCGCCCAGCAGGCGCTGCCAGATGCCGATGTCGGCACGGTAGAGCTTTTCCGCCGCCGCCCAGTCGCCGCGGGCGTGGCGCACCCCGGCCAGGTTGTTGAGCGTGGTGGCGAATGCGGGATGCTCCTCGCCGTGCAGGGCGTTCCAGATCTCCAGCGCCTCGCCGTAGTGCCGCTCGGCCTCGTCCAGGCGCTGGGTGGCTTCCAGACAGGCGGCGAGGTTGTGCAGGCTGGTGGCGGTGTCGGCGTGCTGCTGGCCGAATGTCTCACGGCGGATCGCCAGTGCGCGGCGATGGCAGTGCTCGGCCTCGGTGAACTGCTGGGCGGCGTCTAGCGCCGTGCCCAGGTTGTGCAGGCAGGCGGCGGTGGCGCTGTGCGCGGGCCCCAGCGCGGCCTCGGTGATGGCCAGCCCCTCGCGGTACAGCGCCTCGGCCTGCGCATAGTCGGCGCAGGCGTAGCGTATGCCCGCGAGCTGGTCACAGCAGACCGCCGTGACCGGATGCTGCAGGCCCAGATGCAGCCGTGCAATCTTCAGCGCGCGCCGGTAGGCCTGCTCGGCGTCGGCCAGCCGGTGCACCGCCTGCAACGCCCCGGCCAGATTGGCCAGCCAGGGGATCAGCTGCGGATCTTCCGTACCCAGCCGGGCCTCGCGCGCGGCCAGGCCTTCGCGGTACAGCGTCACTGCCGCGCCGAGCTCGCCGCGCAATTCGTACAGGTAGGCCAGGCGATGACGGACCGATCCGGTTTCTGCCGCGGCCTCGCCGTGCTGCGCCAGGCGCAGTTCCAGGGCCGCGCGCAGGGCGCGCTCGGCTGGTTCGGGCTGCGGCGGGTCAGCCTCCGAGCAGGCCGCGCCGAGACGCTCCAGCGCGCGTGCCTTGAGATCTGGGTCCAGTGCGCCGTCGGCCGCCTGCTGCAGCCAGTCCAGCGGCACCTGTACGCCCGCCGCGGTGAGCAGGCGCGCGGCACCCAGACGCGCACGCGCCGCGGCATCGGGATCAGCCTGTGCCGCCGCCGAATCCAGGGCTGCGGCGAGGGCTGCGGGCAGGTCAGAGGCCGGCAGCAGGCTGTCCCAGGCACGCAGCCATTCATAGCGGGTATCGGCGTCTTCCGCGTCGGCCAGGGATTCAGGCCGCGAGAGCAGGGCGTGCAGCGCCGCGGAGTGGCCGGCACAGAACCCGTGCCAGGCCGCGAGACGGCGCGCCACCGCCCCCGGCTGCTGCTGGTAGCCGGCGGCCAGGCGCAGGTGCAGGGCCTGGCGTGCGCCATGATCGGGCAACAGGCGCGTGGCCACCTGCTCGCGCAGGACCGGGTCGAGCAGCAGCAGGCGCCCCTGATGTTCGTGCACGCCGGGCAGCTCGCCGGGGATGTGCGCCAGACCCAGCCGCCGCAGCTCGTCGCGATCGAGCCCCGCGCGCGCAGTCCAGAGCAGGCGGTAGATCTCCGCCTGGTCCGGCGGCCAGGACGGCGCGCCCGCGGCCGGCGGCAACGGCAACTCCAGCGTCTGCGTGCCCGGCCGCTGGCGCAGGGACTCGGCCAGCAGGCCGGGGGCGGTGGCCACCACCACGCGTACACCCGGCGGCAGATGTGCCGGCAGCCAGTCCAGATCCACATCCAGCCCCGGACCCTGCAGACGCTGGGCGTCGGCGATCAATACATGAAACGCCCCCCGCGCGGCGGCGCGCGCCAGCCAGTTGGGCAGCGTCTCGCGCAGGGCGGCGCGGGCGTCCGGCACGGCGTCGGACAGGGCTGCATGCTCGCGCAGCTGGCCGAGCAGGCGGCGCAGCAGCAGCGTGGGGCTGTCGCAGTCGCCGCCGAGCCCGGCGTGGTGGAAGAACACCCCCTGCCCCGCCTGCGCCAGCCGCTGCGCCTCGGCGGCCAGCACCCGGTCACTGCCGGGGCCGGCGATCCACAGCTGCAGGCCGGCGCCCGGCGGCAGCGCGACACCGGGCGGCGACAGGGCCACCTGCTGGCAGCAGGCGGCGCACAGCAGATCTTCTGGCATCATCCGCGCAGTCCTGGGTGGGTGGGGTCCGGGCTCGTGCCTCGACGATCAGCGTCTTGCCCGGTGCTGTCAAGGCCGCACATGCGGGGCATACTGGAGACCCGGACTTTCGCGCAGGCATGACCATGACTCCCAGGCTGCAGGAACGCCCCCTCGATCTCGACGCCCTGCTGGACGAGACCGCCAACCCCCGCGCCGGGGCGTTGGTGATCTTTGCCGGTACCGTGCGTGACCATCACCAGGACAAGCGCGTCACCCGCCTGGAATATTCGGCCTACGGCCCGCTGGCGGAAAAGGCCCTGGCAGAGATCCAGCAGCAGGCCTGCAGCCGCTTCGACATCCTCGAGTGCCGCGTGCTGCATCGCCTGGGGGATGTCGGCATCGGCGAGGTGAGCGTCTATGTGGTGGTGCGCTCGGTCCATCGCGCGGAAGCCTTCGAGGCCGCACGCTGGGCGATCGACACCATCAAGCACCGCGTCTCGATCTGGAAGCGTGAGGAATACGACGACGGCACCCATGTATTCGTCGAAGGCTGCCCGCTGCACCAGGACGCCAAGTCTGGTCATGACGGCCATGAGCACCCCCGCGGCCACGCGCCGCATTCCCACGAGTAGGGCGGCCCACGCATGAAGAACGTAGGCGACAAACCCGACAGCCTGCGGCGCGCACGCGCCACCGCCAGCCTGTACATGCCGGAAAACTGTCTCGCGCTGATTCGCAGCGGCCAGACCGAGAAGGGTGATCCGCTGGCCACCGCGCGCGTGGCGGGCATCATGGCGGCCAAGCGTACCGACGAGATTCTGCCGCTGTGCCACCCGCTGCCGCTGCAGCACGCGGACGTGCATTTCCAGGTGATGGCCGACCATGTGCGGGTGGAGACCGAGGTGCAGACCATCGGCCCCACCGGCGTGGAGATGGAGGCCCTCACCGCCGCCAGCGTGGCGGCGCTGACGCTCTACGACATGCTCAAGCCCTATACCGACCAGACGCAGCTGCGTCTGAGCGACTGCCAGCTGCTGGGCAAGACCGGCGGCAAATCGCACTACCGGCGCGAGCTGGCCTTTGCCGTGGACGCCTGCGTCATCGTGCTCTCCGACACGGTGGCCGCCGGACGCGGCGAGGACACCGCCGGGCGCGCGGTGGTGGAGCAGCTGCAGAAGGCCGGTTTCGACCCGATCGATTACCGGGTCCTGCCCGACGAGCCGGAGCAGCTGGCCGCCGCCGTGCGCGAGCAGCTGGAACGCGGCACCGGCCTGATCGTCACCGTGGGCGGCACCGGCATCGGTCCGCGCGACCGCACGGTGGAAACCGTGCGCCCCTTCATCACCGCCGAACTGCCGGGCCTGATGGAGACCGCCCGCGCCTTCGGCCAGCGGCGCATGCCGTACGCGATGATGTCGCGCGGCATCGGCGGGATGGCCGGCAACACCCTGATCCTGACCTTTCCCGGCAGCCGCAAGGGCGCGCTGGAATCGCTGGCCGCCCTGCTGCCCGGGCTGATCCACATCTTCGAGGTCTGCCGCGACCAGCCCCACCCCGGCGGCTACGGCCGCGAGCCGGCCGCAGGCTAGCGAGGGTGTTACCTGGCGTCACCCGGGCGTTACGCTACGTAACGACCGGGCTCGACGAAATCCGATTTGTACCTTGATTTAATTGAATTTTCTCTCTGGCATCGAATTTGCGCCGCCATGGGGCGGAAGCCCATCCGGGCCGTCCATCTTTGCGATGAGGAGAGAACAATGAGCAATCCCACCGGGAGCACGATTGCGCGCCGCGAGGAGTACTGGCGCAAGAACGTGCGATTAACCGCCATCCTGATGGCGATCTGGTTTGTGGTCACCTACGTGGTGATCTTCTTCGCGGTGCCGCTGAACAATTTCACCTTTCTCGGCTTTCCGTTCGCCTTCTACATGGGGGCCCAGGGTGCGCTGGTGGTCTACGTGGCGCTGATCGTCTATTACGCCTGGTACATGAACCGCCTCGACCGTGAATACGGCGTGGCCGAGGAGGGCTAAGTCATGCAACAGCGCGATTTCATCTCCAACCTGCCCCGTATCTACGGGATGTACACCGGCGGCTTTCTCGCCTTCGTGGTGCTGCTCGCCATCCTCGAGCAGATGGGCATGCCCAATGTGGTGATCGGCTACATCTTCATGGCGGCGACCATCGGCCTGTACGCGATGATCGGCATCATGAGCCGCACCGGTCTGGCCGACGAGTACTACGTGGCCGGCCGCAAGGTACCTGCCATCTTCAACGGCATGGCCACGGGCGCGGACTGGATGTCGGCCGCCAGCTTCATCGGCATGGCCGGCACCCTGTATGCGCAGGGCTACGACGGCCTGGCCTTCGTCATGGGCTGGACCGGCGGCTACGTGCTGGTGGCGCTGTTCCTGGCGCCCTACCTGCGCAAGTTCGGGGCGTACACCATCCCGGACTTCCTCGGTGAGCGCTATGGCGGCCACTCGGCCCGCGTGATCGGCATCCTCGCCGCCATCACCGCCAGCTTCACCTACGTGATCGCCCAGATCACCGGCGCCGGCATCATCGTCAGCCGCTTCCTCGAAGTGCCCTTCGCGGTCGGCGTGTTTGCCGGTCTGGCAGGCATCCTCGTGTGCTCCATGCTCGGCGGCATGCGCGCGGTGACCTGGACCCAGGTGGCGCAGTACATCATCCTCATCATTGCCTACCTGGTGCCGATCGTCTGGCTGTCCTACGTGCTGACCGGGGTCCCGATCCCGCAGCTGATGTACGGCGAGGCGCTGCAGGAAATCGTGCAGCTCGAGCAGCAGCTGGGTGTCACCAAGTCGCACGTCGCGCCCTTTGTGCTCAACGACCGGGCCAACTTCATCGCCCTGACGTTCTGCCTGATGGTGGGCACCGCCGCGCTGCCGCACATCCTGATGCGCTACTACACCACGCCCAGCGTGCGTGAGGCGCGCGCCTCGGTGGGCTGGAGCCTGTTCTTCATCTTCCTGCTGTACTTCTCGGCGCCGGCCTATGCCGCGTTTGCCAAGCTGGAGGTGTACAAGAACGTGGTGGGCCTGCCGATCGCCGAACTGCCGGCCTGGGTGGCTTCCTGGTCCAAGGTGGGCCTGGTGGCGATCAAGGACCTCAACGGCGACGGCATCCTGCAGCTGGCGGAGCTGACCATCAACTCCGATGCCATCGTGCTGGCCACGCCGGAAATCGCCGGTCTGCCCTACGTGATCGCGGGTCTGGTTGCCGCGGGCGGCCTGGCGGCGGCACTGTCCACCGCCGACGGCCTGCTGCTGACCATCTCCAACGCCCTGTCGCATGATCTGTATTACAAGATCATCAACCCGACTGCGAGCACCGCGAAGCGTCTGCTGATCGCCCGCATCCTGCTGGTCTCGGTGGCGCTGGTGGCGGCCTACGCGGCTTCGCTCAAACCGGCGGGCATTCTCGCCATCGTGGCCTGGGCGTTCTCGATCGCGGCCTCGGCCTTCTTCCCTGCGCTGGTACTGGGCATCTTCTGGAAGCGGGCCAACAAGGTGGGCGCGGTGACCGGCATGCTCGTCGGCTTCGGCGTGTGCCTGTTCTACCTGATCGGGGTGCAGTTCATGGGCATGGCGCCCTGGTTCGGCATCAAGGCCATCAGCGCTGGTACCTACGGCATCCCTGCCGGCTTCATCACCATCATCGTGGTGAGCCTGCTCACGGCCGCACCCGGCCGCGAGATCCAGCAGCTCGTGGAGCGCGTGCGCTACCCGCGCCTGGAAGAAGATCCGGCGCCGATGAAGTAAGTCCTGCGGGGAGGCGACGGTGGTCGCCTCCCCGTATTTTGTTGTGAGAGGATGCGATTCTCCTCCCCACCGGATACCACCGACATGTTCTCCGTGTTTCAAGCCCTGCAGATCATTCTGGGCACCTGGATGTGGACCCTGCTCGGCATGGCCATCCTGGTCCTGTTCATGGGGCACAAGCGTTTCGACAACCCGATCTACAAGTTCATGGGCTGGGTGGTCTGGCCCGTGACCCGTTTTACCCGCCTGATCACGCCGCGCGTGATCGTGGACACCCATATCCCGCTGCTGAGCCTGCTGGTGATCTTCGTCGCACGCATCGGCAGCTACATGCTGTTCTACAGTCAGGGCTGGATTCCGCCCGTGACCCCCTGACACGGCCCGGCAACCAGACAGGAGACCGCCATGAACCCAGACAACATCCAGACCGTCCTGACCGAGAACCGTGTCTTTCCGCCCCATCGGGATTTTGTCGCGCAGGCCCGCCTGGACGCCGCGCGCCTGGACGCCCTGCGCGCGCGCGCGGCCGCTGACCCGGCACAGTTCTGGGCCGAGCTGGCACGCCAGGAGCTGGCCTGGCAGACGCCGTTCAAGACCGTGCTGGACGCCAGCCGGGCGCCCAACTACCGCTGGTTCCACGACGGCAGGCTCAACGCCTCGGTCAACTGCCTGGACCGCCATCTGGGCGCGCGCGGTGACCAGATCGCCATCCGCTTCGAAGGCGAGAAAGGCGACGTACGCCTGCTCACCTACAAGCAGCTGCACGCCGAGGTCTGCCGGCTGGCCAATGGCCTGAAGTCCCTGGGTATCGGCAAGGGCGATCGCGTGGTGATCTACATGCCGCACACGCCGGAGGCGGTGATCGCCATGCAGGCCTGCGCGCGGATCGGCGCGGTGCATTCGGTGGTATTCGGCGGCTTCTCCGCCGCCTCGCTCAAGGATCGTATCGAGGACGCCGGCGCCCGGCTGCTCATCACCGCCGACGGCGGCACCCGCGGCGGCAACATCGTGGAACTCAAGAAAGCCGCCGACGAGGCCCTGGCCTCCGGCTGCAAGACCATCGAACACGTGGTGGTGCTCAGGCGCACCGACCACGGCGTGAGCCTCAGGAGCGGGCGCGACCTGTGGTGGCACGAGCTCACGGGCAAGCAGTCGGAACGCTGCGAGCCGGAGTGGGTGGAGGCCGAGCACCCGCTGTTCCTGCTCTATACCTCCGGCTCCACCGGCAAGCCCAAGGGCATCCAGCATTCCACCGGCGGTTACCTGCTCAACGCCACGCTCACCTGCCAGTGGGTATTCGACCTGCGCGACGGCGACGTCTTCTGGTGCACGGCCGATGTCGGCTGGATCACCGGCCACACCTATGTGGCTTACGGGCCGCTGTCCAACGGCAGCACCCTGATGATCTACGAGGGCGCGCCGACCGTGCCCGACGCCGGACGCTTCTGGAAGATCTGCCAGGAGCACGGCGTGACCATCTTCTACACCGCGCCCACCGCCATCCGCGCGCTGATGAAGCTGGGGGACGAGTGGCCCGCGCAGTACAACCTCTCCAAGCTGCGCCTGCTCGGCAGCGTGGGCGAGCCGATCAACCCCGAGGCCTGGATGTGGTACCACCGCGTCATCGGCAGGGAGAAACTGCCGATCGTGGACACCTGGTGGCAGACCGAGACCGGCGCCATCATGATGTCGCCCGTCCCCGGCGCCACGCCCACCAAGCCCGGCTCCTGCACCCAGCCGCTGCCCGGCATCTTCGTGGAAGTGGTGGACGAGTCCGGCAAGCCCATCCAGGGCAATGACGCCGGCGGCTACCTGGTGATCAGCCAGCCCTGGCCGTCCATGCTGCGCACCATCTGGGGCGACAACGAGCGCTACCTCAAGACCTACTGGGCACAGTTCGGCAACAAGTACTACGTGGCGGGCGACTCCACCCACCGCGACGCCGACGGCTACTACTGGATCATGGGCCGCGTGGACGACGTGCTCAACGTCTCCGGCCACCGTCTGGGCACCATGGAAGTGGAATCGGCCCTGGTCTCGCACCCGCGCGTGGCCGAGGCAGCGGTGGTCGGCCGCCCGCACGAGGTCAAGGGCGAGTCCGTCTTCGCCTTCGTCATCTGCAAGGGCGCGCGCCCGGCCGGCGAGGAGGCGCAGAAACTCGCCAAGGAACTGCGCGAGCACGTGGGCAAGGAGATCGGCGCCATCGCCAAGCCGGACGAGATCCGCTTTGCCGACAACCTGCCCAAGACCCGCAGCGGCAAGATCATGCGCCGGCTGCTGCGCAGCATCGCCAAGGGCGAGGTCATCACCCAGGACATCTCCACCCTGGAGAATCCCGCCATCGTCGAGCAACTGGCCGGCAAGGCCTGATGTCAGGAACAGGGCCTATTGATCGAGCAGCACGATCCCTGTGACTTGCACATCGCCGGCATCCTGCATGACGGTTCCGGTCACCGTGGCAAGCTGCCCCGCCGCAGACGCATGTGGCATTGCCACAGCGTCAAAAAGCAGCGCATAACGGGTGCCATTGGCGACCAGGCTGGGCTGTGGCGAGAGCTGTATTTCGCCTTTGAGCTCTATCTGCGCTTCTTTGGGCGTAAATCCGTTCCGGCGGATCACGTTGCGCACTTCGAGCAGAGAGGTCCGGCTATCGGAGCTGAAGGTAACGGCGGTATAGCCTTCGTTGAGGCTGACTTTGACAGTCTTGACCCCATGCAGTGCCTTGAGGCCTTTCTCCACGCCATAGGCGCAGGGCGCACAATCCATTCCAAAGATGGTCTGCCTGACCTGCAGAAGACCGCCGGCGAACGAGGGCAGGCTGAAACTCAGAAAAGCCAGCATGAGGCTGCAATAAATGATCGATTTCATACGAGGCCCTCAGATCCAGTAGGTAAAGACCAGCTTGGCACGGTACTCGGTGTTCGGCTGCTGGCCGTTAAGTTGTTCGGCAATCGGCAGCAATACGCCGGCAGATACTCCCCAACGGCCCATCAAACCAAGCACCGACGGGCCAGCCAGAAGACGCTTGCCGCCGGAATGGGGGATGGATATGCCGTTGACACGGTCGCGCTCGGCCTGCTCGGCCATCATTTCAAGAAAGAGGCGCCAGTCCGGCTTCGGGTAATCGCCGCGGAACACGGGCGGTCGCCAGCCAAACACTGCCGTCGCATAACTCAGGGTGCCACGCCGGGTTCCCTCCCCGGCTTGGCGCCACTGGCTCCCGCCACCCAGCCACCAGTAAGTGGTGCGCGATGCATAGCCGGTCACCGCAGCCAGATGCAGTGAAGCGCCTGAATCGAATTGACCATCGGGGCCGAAGGTTCCCGCATCGGCAAGCCCAACCAGCAGGCTGCTCTCCCGGCGAGCCCCTATCCCTGGAGCCTCACGGTGAAAGCGCCACAGCGCCGAGACCTCGATTGCGCCAGCTTCACCCATCATCGCACCGCTGCGTGTGTTGGCCATCATCCGGTTGTTGCGCGAATCCAGCGGAACCGTAAGGGTTAGCTGCAGATCCTCCGTGACGCCATAGCCGATCATCTCCCGGCCACGCCAGCGACCGCCCAGGTCGGATTCCATTCTCATCAGCCCGGTATCACTACTCCATTGCCCATCGCCCAGGGTCGGCGTCGCCAGACCAAACAGCGGTCCATGGCCCTCCGCAAAAGCACTTGATGCCACGCCCAGCATCAGACAGAACGCAGTGAGCCATTTCATCCAAGGTCTCCGGCCCATGCGATCTGCAATGGCAGCCAAGCGTAGGCAACAAATGCGGCGACACACCAGATCATGATGGCAAGAAGCCAGAGTCCGCGTGACCAGCGATCTGCGCGGCGACATGCCTGCGCCAGGGCAGGGTCGGCCGGGCAACGGCGCCCCGAGCGGTAAATGGTCCAGCCGGCAACCGCAAGCGCCGTGGCGGATAGCAAAAACATTCCGTGTTTGTATTGGCTCAGTGTCACCAGCCACGGCATGCTGGAGGTCATGGCGGCGACGGCGCCACCCAATCCCAGCCCGACCAGCAAGAGCGGCAGCGCACAGCACAGCAGGGTGCTGAGGGAAAACAGTAGTGCCAGGGCTCCCATGCTGGGTGCGGCCGGGGGTATGCGTTCAGTGTTCATGCGGCACCTGTCCGGATGTCTTGGACATCATGTTCGACCTCCGGTCATGGGAAAGATTGCTGCAAGCATTACAGGCGCTACTTGGCCGGGGCCAGATATTCCACAGCGAAGCGCCCATCAGACCGGCTGCTCCCGCGAAGACGAGCACAGGGGTGTGCAGCCAATGACCTGCCGCCAGCAGGATGGTCGTCATCAGACCCAGGATGAACGGACCATATCCGCGTCTCTGCGGAGCCTTCCACAGCAGACTCCACAGCACGAGCAACAGGGCAGCTGTTGCCAGCGGGATCAAGAATCTCGCCTCCAGGAGGAACGCAAGCCCCAACGACGAGAATGCACCCATGTAGCCGGCGAGACAGATCGGGCATGCCCCAACCGGAACCGCAGACAGTCCAAGCGCCGGCAGCGCAGCCAGTCCCAGACGCAAGCTCCCCTGCGCCGGGCCCGCCGCATCCATCGACGAACGAGATGGCGCCGCACGAAGTGCCTGGGTCAGCAATTCCAGCGGCGGCACCCCGGAGAGGCTCTGCCCATCAGAGTAGATACGGCACCCACTGGCGCCATGCTGGCGTTGCGCACCGCAGATATCGCGGCCATCTACCAGGATCGTCGGCGAGCCCCAGCCACGGAATTCCTCGGGCGTTGCCGGATCCGACAGATCCCATTCGAGCCAGCTCGGGGCAATACCCATGGCGGCACAGGCAGCTGTCAGCTGCCTGCGGGCGGCCGGCACGTTGGGGCAGTCTGCGGCAAAGAGAAAATCGATGCTGGGCATGGCATCAGTCCTGCCGGCCCAGGTGGTCGAGGATCGGGCATTCATTCACCGGTCCGCTTCCCTGGCAGGTTTCCGCGAGTGATCGCAATGCCTTGCGCATATGCTGCAAGCCCTGGATGCGCTGCTCGATATCCTTGATCTTGCTGTAGGCGCGCTCACGCACTTCTGCGCAGGTTGTATCGCGTCCAACCCGCAATTCAAGAAGATCGCGAATTTCCTTCAGCGAAAATCCGAGCTGCTTGGCACGTTGGATGAATTGCAGCCTGGCTACGGTTTCTGGCGGATACTGGCGAAAGCCAAAAGCACGTTGCGGCGGCTGAGCGATCAATCCCTCGCGGGCATAGAAACGAACCGTTTCGACGCCGACTCCGGCTTGCTGGGCGACTTTGCCGATCGTGAGGCTGCTCATGGGAACAATCCTGCAATGGGGACGTATCCATCTTGCACTCTGTACCCTACTACGGAGTCAAGTGCCCCGCCTGTCGGCTGTGCCGCGCCATGGCCTTGCTCAACGGGGTCTCATCAGCGAATGAACTGGCCGAGTCGCCTGGCGGCAGCTTCATCCCTGGCTGAGAACGCTAGCCCGAACGCCGCGCCATGAAGGCGATGCGCTCGAACAGGTGCACGTCCTGCTCGTTCTTCAGCAGCGCGCCGTAGAGCGGCGGCAGCGTTTTCTTGGTGGCCGACTCGCGCAGCACGGCGGGGTCCAGGTCTTCGGCCATGAGCAGCTTGAGCCAGTCCAGCAGCTCGGAGGTGGAGGGTTTCTTCTTAAGCCCCGGCAGATCCCGCAGGCCGAAGAACACTTCCATCGCCTCCTTCAGCAGGTTCTTCTTGAGCTTGGGGAAGTGCACGTCCACGATCCGCGCCATGGTGTCCTGGTCAGGGAAGCGGATGTAGTGGAAGAAGCAGCGGCGCAGGAAGGCGTCCGGCAGTTCCTTCTCGTTGTTGGAGGTGATGAGGATGATCGGCCGCTGGCGCGCCTTGATGGTCTCGTGCGTCTCGTGCACGTAGAACTCCATCTGGTCGAGCTCGCGCAGCAGGTCGTTGGGGAATTCGATGTCGGCCTTGTCAATCTCGTCGATCAGCAGTACCGGCTGCTGGTCGGACTCGAAGGCTTCCCACAGCTTGCCCTTGAGGATGTAGTTGCGGATGTCCTTGACCTTGGCGTCGCCCAGCTGTGAATCACGCAGGCGCGACACGGCGTCGTACTCGTAGAGGCCGTGCTGGGCCTTGGTGGTGGATTTGATGGCCCAGTCGATGAATGGCCGCTTGAGCGCGCTGGCGATCTCGCGCGCCAGCTGGGTCTTGCCGGTGCCCGGCTCACCCTTGACCAGCAGCGGGCGCTGCAGGGTGACGGCGGCGTTGACCGCCATCATCAGATCCTCGGTGGCGACGTAGTTTTCGGTGCCGCTGAAACGCTGGGTCATGGCTCAGCCCCGGGCGCGCTGTTCGAGCATGGAGACGGCCGGCAGCGTCTTGCCTTCCAGGAACTCCAGGAAGGCCCCACCGCCGGTAGAGATGTAATTGATGCGGTCGGCGATGCCGAACTTGTCGATGGCCGCCAGGGTGTCACCACCACCGGCCAGGGTGAACCCGCGCGAAGCCGCGATGGCCCGGGCCAACACCTCGGTACCGGCGGCAAAGCTGCTGAATTCGAATACGCCCACCGGGCCATTCCAGACGATGGTGCCGCAGCCGCCCAGCTTCTGGGCGAGCATGGCCGCGGTGCGCGGACCGATGTCGAGGATCATCTCGTCGGCTTCCACCTCGTCCACGCTGCGAGTCTCGGCGTGCGCCTCGGCAGAAAACTCCGGCGCCACCACCACGTCCACCGGGAGCGGGATGTCGCCGCCGCGGGCGCGGATCTTCTGCAGAATCTCGCGCGCGGTGTCGAGCATGTCTTTTTCGTACAGCGACTTGCCCACCGGCTTGCCCAGGGCGGCGAGGAAGGTATTGGCGATGCCACCGCCGACGATCAGCTGGTCGGCGGTGTCGGCCAGGTTTCTGAGCAGGTCCAGCTTGGTGGAGACCTTGGACCCGCCGACGATCACCGCCAGCGGCCGCTGCGGTGTGGCGAGCGCCTTGCCCAGCGCGTCCAGCTCGGCCGCCAGCAGTGGCCCGGCGCAGGCCACCGGCGCGTACTGCGCCACGCCGTGGGTGGAGGCTTCCGCCCGATGCGCGGTGCCAAAGGCATCCATCACGTAGATGTCGCACAGGGCCGCCATGCGGCGCGCCAGCGCGGGATCATCTTCCTTCTCGCCCTTGAGGAAGCGGGTGTTCTCGCCGAGTGCGATCTGGCCGGGCTGCAGGTCCACGCCCTCGATCCAGTTGGTCACCAGCGGGACGGTGCAGCCCAGGTGCTCGGACAGCCAGCCCGCCACCGGCGTCAGTGAATGCTGGGGCTCAAACCGGCCTGCCTTGGGCCGGCCCAGGTGCGAGATCACCAGCACCGACGCGCCTTTTTCCAGCGCCAGCCGCAGCGTGGGCAGCGAGGCGCGCAGCCGCGCATCGGAGGTAATCCGGCCGCTGGCGATGGGCACGTTGAGATCCTGGCGGATCAGCAGCCGCTTGCCGGCCAGATCGAGCTCGGTCATGCGCAGGATGTCGCTCACTGTTCGCTCCGGGAATCGGGAATGGGGAATCGTTGCAGCAACAGCGGACAAGGCGGCGAAAACGGGAACCGGGCCCGAGGTCGGATCACTTTTGCGATCCCCGACCCCCGATTCCCGGTTGTCGCTGGCCTAGCCAGCGACAACCCGCACCATTTCCAGGCACTTGTTGGAGTAGCCCCACTCGTTGTCGTACCAGCTCACGAGCTTCACGAACGTGGGATCCAGGGCGATGCCGGCCTCGGCGTCGAAGATCGAGGTGCGCGCATCACCGCGGAAATCGGTGGCAACGACCTTGTCCTCGGTGTAGCCGAGCACCCCCTTGAGCGCGCCCTCCGACTGCGCCTTCATCTCCGCGCAGATCTCCTTGTACGTCGCCGGCTTCTCGAGCTCGGCGGTGAGATCCACCACCGAGACGTCGGACGTCGGCACGCGGAACGCCATGCCGGTGAGCTTCTTGTTGAGCTCGGGGATGACCACGCCCACGGCCTTCGCCGCGCCGGTGCTGGAGGGGATGATGTTCTCGAGGATGCCGCGGCCGCCGCGCCAGTCCTTGTTGGACGGGCCGTCGACGGTCTTCTGCGTGGCGGTCGCCGCGTGCACGGTGGTCATCAGGCCGCGCTTGATGCCCCACT
>JBKHXN010000028.1:0-6928 GCA_046565985.1 Gammaproteobacteria bacterium | reverse complement strand
AGCGCCGCCTCATCGGCCGCGTCCAGCCCGAGCCCGGCCACCACCGCGCGGTACACGCCGACATGGCCCAGGTCGAGATGAAGCGCCTGCACCCCGGCGAGCTGCAGGGTGGCGATCATCAGATTGAGTGCTTCCAGGTCGGCGCTCATGCCGGCCTCGCCGAAGATCTCGCAACCCACCTGGCGCGGCGAGCGCGCGCCGCCGGGGCTGTCGGGCTCGGCACGCAGCACCGTACCCAGATAGCACAGGCGCACGATGTCCTGGCCGGCGTAATGACGCGCGGCGATGCGCGCGGCCTGCGGCGTCATGTCGGCGCGCAGGCCGAGCAGGCGCCCGGAGGCGGGGTCGGTCAGTTTGAAGGTCTGGCGTTCCAGGTCCTGCGCCGTGCCGGTGAGCAGCGATTCCAGGTGTTCGATCAGCGGCGGCAGGATCAGCTCGTAGCCGGCGGCGCGGTAATGGTCGAGCAGGCGGCGGCGCAGGGCTTCCTGTTCCCAGGAAACGGGCGCCAGCGCCTCTTCGACGCCGTCGGGCAGCATCCAGGGTTTGATGTTCATAGCCATTGCAGGAGGATCAGGCCGACGCCGATGGCCACCATGGCCACGGTGCGCAGCACGCGGTCATCCAGCCGCGCGATCTGCGCCAGCATCAGGCGCCAGCGGGCTGGCGCCAGAAAGGGCAGCAGCCCTTCCAGGATCAATACCAGCGCCAGCGCCCGGCCCAGATCTGCCCATTCCACGGATTATTTCTGTCCCTTGAAGTACTGGAACAGCTCGCCCTTGGGCTCCAGCACCAGCACGTCTCCCTGGCCGTTGAAGGCATCGCGGTAGACGCCGAGCGAGCGGTAGAAGCTGTAGAACTCGGCGTCCTGGCCGTAGGCGCGGGCGTAGATCTCGGTGGCGCGGGCATCGCCTTCGCCACGCAGCTTTTCGGCGTCGCGGTAGGCATTGGCCAGCGTGATCTGCACTTCGCGATCGGCGTCGGCACGGATCCGCTCTCCTTCCTCGGCGCCGCGCGCGCGCAGGTCGGAGGCCACGCGGGTGCGTTCGGCGCGCATGCGCTCGTAGACCGAGTCGCTGACTTCCTTGGGCAGGTCGATGCGCTTGACGCGCACGTCCACCACCTCGATGCCCAGGTCGTCGACGTTGTCGCTGGCCACGCGCATGACTTCGCGCATCAGCTCGTCGCGCTCGCCGGAGACGGCCTGCTGGATGGTACGTGCACCGAACTGGTCGCGCAGCCCGCGATTGACGATCGCCGAGAGACGATCGGCCGCCACCAGCTCCTGGCCGCCCGTCGCGCGGTAGTAGGTGGTGGTATCGGCGATGCGCCACTTGACGTAGTAGTCTACTTCCACGTTCTTCTTTTCGGACGTGAGGAAGTTCTCGGTCTGGTTGTCGAGCGTGAGCACACGGCGGTCGAGCTTGGTCACCGATTGCACGAACGGCAGTTTCACATGCAGGCCGGGGCTGTAATCCGTGCCGCGGATCTCGCCCAGCTGGAACAGCAGGGCACGCTGGCGCTGGTCAACGATGAAGAAGGTGTTGGACAGGGTCACCAGCAGCACGAAGGCCAGGCCCAGCCAGAACAGGGGATTGTTTTTCATGGTTCAGCGCGTCCGTTCACGGGATCGGGAAGAGTCGGAGGGCGTGGGTGGAACACCCGAGCGTGAACCGCTCACGCCCGGCACCGTCACCAGATCGGAGATGCCGCTGTCGCTGCGTGGTGCGCTCTTCATCAGCTGGTCCAGCGGCAGGTAGAACACCGGGCTGCCGCTATCCACGTCCACCAGGATCTTGCTGTTGGCGCCCAGCACCTGGCTCATGGTCTCCAGATACAGACGCTCGCGCGTCACCTTGGGCGCCTTGCGGTATTCCCGCACCAGCTGGGTGAAGCGGGAGGCATCGCCCTCGGCGCGGGCGATGACCTGCTCGCGATAACCCTTGGCCTCTTCCATCAGTCGCGCGGCGGCGCCGCGCGCACGCGGCAGGCGGTCGTTGGCGTAGGCCTCGGCCTCGTTCTTCAGGCGCTGCTGGTCTTCGCGCGCCTTGATGGCGTCGGCAAAGGCGCTCTGCACCGCCTGGGGCGGCTGCGCGTTCTGCAGGTTGACCTCGGTGACGATCAGCCCGGTCTTGTAGCTTTCCAGCCGGTCCTGCAGCAGCTGCTTGGTGCGCATGGCCACTTCCTGACGGCCCGCGGTGAGGATGAAGTCCATCTCGCTGGTACCCACCACCTCGCGCAGGGAGGCTTTCACCGCCTGGCGCAGGGTCATGTCGGGGTCCGCCACGTTGAACACGTAGTCCTCGATCGCCATCACGCGGTACTGCACGGTGAGCTCCACGTCGATGATGTTCTCGTCGCGGGTCAGCATCACCGCCTGGTCGCGGACCGAACGCACGCCGGTGACATTGACCACTTCCTCGCGCTCCACCGGCCAGGGGACGTGCCAGCGCAGGCCCGGATCACTGGTGCCCACGTGCTGGCCAAAGCGCAGCACCACGGCGCGCTCCTGTTCGTCCACCACGTAGAAGCCGGAAGCCAGCCACAGGCCCAGCAGTACCAGGCCCAGCAGCCCCATCATGCCGGACGGCAGGCCGGCGCCACTCCCCGGCGCGCCGCCACCCCCGCCCTTGCCACCGAAGCGGGCTTTCAGCCGCTTGAGCAGCTCGTCCAGATCCGGCGGACCGTTGCCACGGCGCGGACCCTGGCTCCAGGGATCACGATTGGGACCGGGCTCATTCCAGGCCATACTCATTCCTCGTTGGGGTCTTGGCACGCGCCAGGCGTGCGGCAGGGCGCGACGCGCCGGACAGTGATGGGATTACGGCCATGAATTCTAGGGAGCGGGCTCCCAATCCTCAACCGGATGCGGTACGGGCGGGGCTTTCACCCCGGCCTCCAGACACAATCCGCGCAAACGCTGGTAGGGCATCGCCACTTTGAGGTGGAATCCGCCGTGCTCGTCCGGCCACTCGGCACGGATGGCACGAGCCTCGAACAGGCGGGCCCTGAGTCGTGCCGCGCTCGGCGGCAACCGCAGCTCGTATTCGGCCACATCGGGCCGCAGCAGCTCCGTGATCGCACTGCGCAGCAGCTCGAATCCGCGCCCGTCCTGCGCCGATACCCAGACGCGCAGCGGACGTCCGCCGGCATCGCGTTCCAGGCGCGGGCTTTCCTCCGGCCGCAGGTCGATCTTGTTATAGACCTGCAGGCGTGGAACCGCCTCCGCACCGATCTCCCCGAGCACCCACTCCACCTGTTCGGCGCGTGCCGCGCGTTCAGGATCAGCGCAGTCGGCCACGTGCAGCAGCAACGTGGCCTCGCGCGCCTCTTCGAGCGTGGCGCGGAAGGCGGCGATCAGATCATGCGGCAGGTCGCGGATGAAGCCGACCGTATCGGCCAGCAGCACCGGCTCGCCGCTGTCCAGGTCCAGCCGCCGCACGGTGGTGTCGAGCGTGGCAAAGAGCTGGCTGGAGGCGTAGCTGTCATTGCCGGTGAGCGCGTTGAACAGCGTGGACTTGCCGGCGTTGGTGTAGCCCACCAGCGACACGGTGGGGATTTCGTTGCGGCTGCGCGCCTGGCGGTTCTGCGCCCGGCGGGCCCGCACGGCTTCCAGGTGCCGCTTGAGGGTGATGATGCGCTGGCGGATCAGGCGGCGGTCGAGTTCCAGCTGGGTTTCACCCGGCCCGCGCAGGCCGATGCCGCCACCGCGCTGGCGCTCCAGATGGGTCCAGCCGCGGATCAGGCGCGTGGACAGGTGCTGGAGCTGGGCCAGTTCGACCTGCAGCTTGCCCTCGTGCGAGCGGGCACGCTGGGCAAAGATGTCCAGGATCAGGCCGGCGCGGCCCAGCACCCGGCACTTGAGCAGGGCTTCCAGGTTGCGTTCCTGGCTGGGCGACAGCTCGTGGTTGAAGATCGCCAGCTCCGCAGACTGGCTGGCCACGCTCTCGGCGATTTCCTCCGCCTTGCCGCTGCCCACGAACAGGCCGGCGTCGGGCAGGCGGCGGCTGCCGCCGATCACCGACAGCACTTCCGCCCCCGCCGCGCGGGCCAGTTCGATGAATTCCTGGCGGTCGGCGGCGTAATCACAGCCCGGCAGCTCCAGATGCACCAGCACTGCCCGCTGGCCAGACTTGGGGCGATCAAACACCGGCGCAGGCCCGCACACGTAAAAACGCCCGCTCCGGAACATGGAGCGGGCGACCCGAAACGAGTGCCGCGATGCCGGAACTAGGCGGTCGGCTGTTGATCTTGCGGCTCGTCAACAACGTCATCGGCGGGGCTTTCCGGGTCATAGATCCGCACCGAGCGCGCGGGCACCACCGTGGAAATGGCGTGCTTGTAGACCATCTGGCTCACGCTGTTCTTGAGCAGCACGACGAAGGAATCGAAAGATTCGATCTGGCCCTGCAGCTTGATGCCGTTGACCAGATAAATGGACACCGGGATACGCTCTTTGCGCAACGCGTTCAGGAACGGTTCTTGTAGTGTGTGACCTTTGGACATCGTTGCCATCCTTTTAGAGGTGTTTTGGGATCATTGAAGCAGGGCAAACAGGCCCTGACAGTCTAGCATGCGTTCAACACTGGGGGCTGGGCCAGGTAATTCAACACCTGCTCCGGCAAATCGGCCGCCCGGGCATCCAGGCGCAGCGCGCCGGTTTCGGATTTGAGCCAGGTCAGTTGGCGTTTGGCCAGTTGCCGGCTCGCCGCCACCGCCTGCTCCACCGCCTGCTCCAGCGTGCAACTGCCGTCCAGATACGCCCAGAGCTGGCGGTACCCCACACTACGGATCGCCGGCAGCCCCGGATGCAGGTCGGCCCGGGCGTGCAGCGCCCGCACTTCCTCGAGCAGGCCGGCGTCCATCATCCGCGCAAAGCGCTCGGCGATGCGCTGGTGTAGTAATGCGCGCGGCTCCAGTTCGAGGATGACGCGTACGCAGGGTCCGGCCCAGGCCGGGCTGCGCGAACGGGCGTGCCAGTCGCTGGCCGGGACGCCGCTGAGCGCGTGGATCTCCAGCGCGCGCTGGATCCGCTGCTGATCGTGCGGATGCAGGCGTGCGGCGGTGGCGGCGTCCACACGCGCCAGCTGCGCGTGCAGCGCCGGCCAGCCTTCGCGCCGCGCCCGGGCTTCCAGTTCCTGGCGCAGGGCCGGGTCGGCCGATGGCAGGGCGTTGAGCCCCCGCGTCAGGGCGCGGAAATAGAGCATGGTGCCGCCCACCAGGATCGGCACGCGGCCGCGCGAGCGGATCTCGCCGATCAGGCGTGCCGCGTCGGTGCAGAAGCGGGCCGCGGAATAGGCCTCGGCGGGGTCGAGCAGATCGAGCAGGTGATGCGGGACCGCCGCGCGCTCCGCGGCGCTGGGCTTGGCAGTGCCGATGTCCATGCCCCGGTACACCTGCGCGGAATCCACGCTGATGATCTCCGCCGGCCACCGGCGTGCCAGGGCCAGCGCCAGCGCGCTCTTGCCCGAGGCCGTGGGCCCCATCAGCAGGATCGGTGGCGGCAGGGCGGCCATGGGCTAGCGCCCGCGCAGGAACAGGCGGTCCAGGGCCTCGCGCCCCAGCTGCACCCAGGTGGGCCGGCCGTGATTGCATTGACCCGCCAGCTCGGTGGCTTCCATGTCGCGCAGCAGGGCGTTCATCTCTTCCAGCGTCAGGCGCCGATTGGCCTTGATCGCGGCCTTGCAGGCCATGTCGGCCATGATGCGGTGCTGCGCGTCCAGCGCCTCGCCCAGGTGATGGCTGCCGGGCTCGACGTCCTCGCCGGCGATGCGCTGCAACAGCGCGGCCAGGTTGTCGCGCGCCAGCAGCGGCGGCACGGCGCGCACCAGCACGCTGGACGGGCCGGAGCGGTCCAGCTCCCAGCCCAGGCCCAGCAGCGCCTCGCGCTGGGCGATGAGGGTCTCCACCGCTTCTTCGCTCAATGTGACGGACACGGGCTCCAGCAGGTGCTGCGCCGGGATGCCGCCCTGCGCGAGCTGGCGTTTGTAGCGCTCGTAGAGAATGCGCTCGTGCGCGGCGTGGGCGTCCACCAGAACCAGGCCGCGGGAGTTCTCGGCGAGGATGAAAATACCGTGCAGCTGCGCCAGCGCCTGGCCCAGCGGCTGCTCTTCCAGCGGCGCGGTGACGGCTTCCGGCGGCACGGGGCTGCTGACGCCGGCGCGCGCCAGCTGCGTCCAGTCCGGGCCGGCGTCGGCCAGCGCGAAGCCGTGCCCGGAAGCCTGCGCGTAACGCAGCGGCGCCTGCCGGGCCGGGGCCGGCTCCAGGCCCAGACTGGATGTGCTGACCTGGTGCTGCCCCGCTCCCGGCCGCACGCGCCGCAGCAGCTGGTGGACGGCGCCGAACAGTAGGTCGTGCACCTGTCCGGGTTCGCGGAAGCGGACCTCGCTCTTCTGTGGATGGACGTTGACGTCCACCCGCGCCGGATCGAGCCGCAGGTACAGCACGAAGGCCGGATGCTGGGTGGAGTGCATGACGTCGGCATAGGCACGGCGCAGCGCGTGCGTGAGCAGCCGGTCGCGCACCGCGCGGCCGTTGACGTAGAGATACTGCAGATCGGCGCGGGGGCGTGCCGCGGCCGGCAGCCCCACGCGGCCCCAGAGCTGGATGCCCAGGCGGTCCTCGTCCAGCGCCACGCTGTCGGCGAAGAAGTCCTCGCCGCACAGGTCACGGATGCGTGCGTCCACATCCTCGGGGGCCAGATCCAGCAGCCCGCGGCCCTGGTGGCGCAGGCTGAAGGCGATGTCGGGCCGCGACAGCGCGGCGCGCAGCACCGCGAGCTGCAGATGGCGGAATTCGGTCGCCTCGCTCTTGAGAAACTTGCGCCGCACCGGGGTGTTGAAGAACAGATCCCGCACCTCGACGCTGGTGCCCACGGGATGCGCCACCGGCTGCGGCTCGCCGTCATCCAGCGCGCCGCTGCCGCCCAGGC
>JBKHXN010000027.1:0-6679 GCA_046565985.1 Gammaproteobacteria bacterium | reverse complement strand
TGAACCGCATCCTGCTGCTGACGCCCAACGAGGGCCTGAGCCAGCAACATCTGGAAGAGTTCACGGCCGCGGGTATCGAGGCCGAGCTGTTCGACAAGAACGCGCGTGGGCTATTCGCCGGGCGGGCTGTGGAGATCATCGACATTCACAAGCTCGCCGACGAGATGGGAGACAAGACTGTCGCGGTCGACGCCTTCGAATCCGGCAATCTGGTGCTGGTGGACGAAGGACATCGCGGTGCAGCCGGTGGCGAGACGGGCAAGTGGTTGACGCGACGCGATCAGCTCTGCGAGAAGGGCTTTTCCTTCGAGTACTCCGCCACCTTCAAGCAGGCGGTCAAGGGCAATGCGGCCCTGACGCGCCGCTACGCCCGCAGCATCGTGTTCGACTACTCCTACCGCTACTTCTACGGCGACGGTTTCGGCAAGGACTACCAGATCCTCAATCTGGACGACGCGACCGAGCAGACGGGCCTGGACCGCTACCTGACCGCCTGCCTGCTGGCGACCTATCAGCAGCGCCGCCTGTTTGACGACCGACAGAACGCGCTGAAGGATTTCAACATCGAGCGGCCGCTGTGGATCTTCGTCGGCGGCAGCGTGAACGCGGTACGCACGGAGAACAAGCGAACCGTCTCGGACGTGACCGAGATCCTGCTGTTCCTGTCCCGCTTCGTCGCCAACCGCGCGCAGTCCGAGCGTGCGATTCAGGGAATCCTGACGGCAGGGCTGCCGACGGCCTCCGGCCAGAACCCATTCGCCAATCGCTTCGGCTACCTGGCGGAGCTGAACCTGCCGGCGAACGAACTTTTCAGCGATATCTGCGGGCGGCTGTTCAACGCGCCCGGTGGCGGTGCCTTGCATGTCGAGTATCTGAAGGGGGCGGATGGCGAACTCGCCGTGAAGCTGGGAGACAACCCCGCCTTCGGCGTGATCAACGTGGGCGATGCCAAGAAGCTCCACGAGCTATGCGCCAACACGCCCGGACTGGTCGCGGAGGAGCGTGACTTTTCGGGCTCCCTGTTTCGCCGCCTCAATGATCGCGACAACCAGATCAGCTTGCTCATCGGCTCGCGAAAATTCACCGAGGGCTGGAACAGCTGGCGCGTGAGCACGCTGGGCCTGATGAAGATCGGCCAGAGCGAAGGCGCGCAGATCATCCAGCTGTTCGGCCGTGGCGTGCGCCTCAAGGGCCACGGCTACAGCCTCAAGCGCAGCCGCGCCATGCGTCTGCCGCCGGCCGTCGTCAAACCGCGCCATATCGAGCTGCTGGAAACGCTGAACGTGTTCGGCATCCATGCCGACTACATGGCGCAGTTCAAGCAATTCCTGGAAGACGAAGGCCTGCCGCCCGACCAGGAGATGGAAGACATCAACCTGCCGGTGATCCGCAACCTGGGTACGCACAGGCTCAAGGTGATTCGGCTCAAGCCGGAGATCAACGGCGTGCGCACGGAATTCGGTACCGCATTCCGTCAGCTGGCGCCCGTGCCCGAGCTGGCCCCGCCGCGGGTGCCCGACGATCAATGGCTGCTCAATAACCCCGTGCAGCTCAACTGGTATCCCAAGGTTCAGGCGATGCGGGCGCGGGAGCTGAGTGGCGGGGACGGTGTCGCGGCGCTGGACACCGGCTCGCTTGGCGCGCCGCACGTCGCGCTGCTCGACCTCGATGCCGCGTGGTTCGAGCTGATCCGCTTCAAGAACGAGCGTGGCTGGCACAACTTCAACATCCCGCGGGGTTCCGTGGACGCGCTGATGGCGCGGACAGACTGGTACGACCTGTTGATCCCCAGGGCGGTGCTGGCGCTGGACAGCCTCGACAAGCTGCAGACCTGGCAGGAGATCGCGGAGACGCTACTCAAGAAATACGCGGAGCGCTACTACGTATTCCGCAAGAAGGCCTGGGAAGAGCCGCACCTGGAATACGCGGTGCTCACTGCCGACGACCCGAACTTCCCGGAGGCGGGCCTCGCGACGGGCGAAGACCAAGGCATCTACCGGGTGACGGTAGAGAAAACCGAGCAGCAGCTGATCACCCAGCTACGCGCTATCGCCGAAGAACTCCGCCGTCGGGCCTGGCATGGCCCGCGCGCCGCGATGAATGGGGCCAACGCATCGGTGGAACTGATTCGCTTCCAGCAGCACCTGTTCGAGCCGCTGATCCGCGCCGCGGGGGCGAGCATCTCGGTCAAGCCGGTTGCCCTGAATGACGGTGAGATGCGCTTCGTGACGCAGCTCAAGGACTACTGCGAGCAGCATCCGCAGGAGTTCGTGGATCGCCCCTTATTCCTGCTCCGCAACCTCAGTCGCGGTCGTGGCGTGGGCTTCTTCGAGGCCGGCAACTTCTACCCGGACTTCATGCTGTGGCGGCTGGACGGCGACCGGCAGCGCATCACCTTCGTGGACCCCAAGGGCATCCGAAATCTGAGCTGGCAGAACGAGCCCAAGCTCGACTTCTACCGGACCATCAAGGACATCGAGGCCCGTCTTCGGCCTTCAGATCCGTCGATCACCTTGGAGAGCTTCATCGTCTCGGTGACCCCCGCGGATGAGATGGCACTACATTGGGGAGTAAATCGTCAGGAACTGTCCGACAGACACATCCTGTTCGTAGAACACGCAGATTACATCCGCAAGCTGCTCTTATGATGTGCTGATGCGATGCCGTCAACAACACACAGCAATCCTTTCAACCACTGGCGGAAACTGCGCTGGGGCGTGGCGGCGCTGTTACTGCTGCTGCCCTGGCTGGCGACGCGGTTCACCGATGAGGTGGCCTGGGATGCGGCGGATTTTGTCGTGTTCGGGGCCCTGCTGGGCGGGGCCTGCGGCGGTTACGATCTGGCTGCGAGGATGCGGGATGATTTCGCGTACCGGGCCGCCGTCGTGGTCGCGCTGGTGGCGGCTTTCCTGCTCGCCTGGCTGAGTTTGGGCGTGGGCCTCATCGGGCAGGACGGCGACCCCGCCAACCGGATGTATTTCGGCGTGCTCGCCGCCGGTCTCATCGGCGCCGTCATCGCGCGCCTGCGGCCGCTGGGGATGGCCCGCGCGCTGCTGGCGATGGCGCTCGCGCAGGCCGTGGTCACCGTCATCGCGCTGGGTACCGGCCTGGGCCGGCCGTGGAGCGGGCCGGCCGAGCTCCTGCTGCTGAACGGGTTCTTCGTGGCGCTGTTCGTGGCGGCGGCCTGGCTGTTCGGGCGTGCGGCGCGCGCGCATCCTTGAATGGCGCGGGGCCCGGACAGGGCAGCCGGCAACGGCCAGCGCGGCCGGGGCGTATGCTGAGGCCCGTGTACCAAAGAGGTAGCTCCATGAAACCCTTGTTCGTTGCGATGCTGTTGCTGGCCCTGTCCGGTTGTGTGCTGGTGGGCCCGGGTGCGGGGCCGGGCAAGGACGTGGTGGTCTGCCACAAGGGCAAGAAGACCCTGACGCTGCCCAGCGAGGCGGCGGCCTCGCACATCAATCATGGCGACCGCTACGGCCCCTGCTGACGCCGCCGCTCCCGTGCCGGCAGGCGGCCGGCCATGAGCCGGATCCGTCTGTACGGCATGAGCGGCTCCGGCAACTGCTGGAAGCCGGCCGCGCTCATGCGGCACCTGGGCATCCCCTTCGAATGGGTGGAGGTGGATATCGGCCACGGCGCCTCGCGCACGCCGGCCTACCTGGCCATGAACCCCAACGGCAAGGTGCCGCTGCTGGCGGTGGACGGCCGCCATCTGGCCGAATCCAACGCCATGCTCTGCTACCTGGCCGAGGGGACCCCGCTGCTGCCCGCGGAGCGCTGGGCGCGCGCCAAGGTGCTGGAGTGGCTGTTCTTCGAGCAGTACAGCCACGAGCCCTACATTGCCACCGTGCGGTACTGGATCAAGTACCTGGGCAAGGCGGCGGAATGGGCGGAGAAGATCGTGGCCACGCGCGAGAAGGGCTACGCCGCGCTGGCGGTGATGGAGCGGCAGCTGCAGCAGACGCCCTTCCTCGCGGGTGACACGCTGACGGTGGCGGATGTGGCGCTCGCCGCCTACACCCAGGTGGCGCACGAGGGCGGGTTCGATCTGGCGCGCTTTCCCGCCCTGCGGCGCTGGCTCGCGGCCGTGCACGCCCGCCCGGGCCTGGCGCCCCTGCAGGATTAGCCGTGCCCGACCCGGCGCGGACAAAAGCGGCGGGCCTTGTGTGCTCGACGGCTTACCCCAGGCTCTTGCGCCGGCGCGCCCGCTTGGTATGGTGTGCGCGCGCCGTGTGGCCTGGCCCGGGCGCGTACATTCCTCAGGAGAAAAAGGACATCACATGAGAGCCGTACGGATCAGTTTGTTGATGCTGGCCCTGGCCAGCAGCCCCGCCTGGGCCAGCGAGACCGACAGCAGTGCCCGCCTGGGCCAGCTGTTTGCCGAGGACCAGGCCGTACGCGCGGCCGCGGCCTCGCGCGAGGTGAACTGGGAGGTGGTGGGCCGCGCCGACGCCAAGCGCCGCGAGGAAATCCTGTCGCTGATGAAGCGCGGGCGCGTGAGCACGGCCACGGACTACTACCACGCCGCCATGATCTACCAGCACGCCCAGGAGCCGGACGAGCTGCGGCTGGCCTACAGCCTGGCCTGGATCAGCGCCACGCTGAACCCCAACAATCCGCGCGCCCGGTCGCTGGCGGACAGCCTCTGGGAGCGCCTCGCGGCCAGCGCCACAGCGCCCGCGGCCGCCGAGCCGGCGCCGGCGCAGCCGCAGCCGTAATTCCACCCCCGCCCCCGCCGGGCGGGCTCAGCCGGCGGGTTCGCGGTCCAGCACCCGGTAGCGCACCGCTTCGGCCACGTGGGCGGAGCCGATCTGCGCGGCGCCCGCCAGGTCCGCCACGGTCCGCGCCACCTTGATCACGCGATGCAGGCCGCGGGCCGAGAGCCCCAGGCGCTGCAGCGCGCTTTCCAGCAGGCTGCGGGCGCTGGCGTCCAGCGGCGCGTGCCGGTCCAGCGCCTTGGGCGACAGGGCGGCGTTGAGGCTGCCCTGCCGCTGCAGCTGGCGCGCCTGGGCCTGCGCCACCCGTTCCTGCACCACGGCGCTGGATTCCGCCTGCGCGTCCGGCGCTTCCAGCAGCGCGCCGCGGGCCACGCGCGGCACGAACAGGTGCAGGTCAATGCGGTCCAGCAGCGGCCCGGAGAGCCGCCCGCGGTAGCGCGCCACCTGGTCGGGCGTGCAGCGGCAGCGGCCTTCGCTGTCGCCCAGATAGCCGCAGGGGCAGGGGTTCATGGCCGCCACCAGCTGGAAGCGGGCGGGGAAATCCGCCTGCTGCGCCGCGCGCGAGATGGTGATCTGCCCGCTCTCCAGCGGCTCGCGCAGCACGTCGAGTACGGCGCGCGGGAATTCCGGCAGCTCGTCGAGGAACAGCACGCCCTGGTGCGCCAGGGTGATCTCGCCCGGCCGTGGCGGGCTGCCGCCGCCCACCAGCGCCACCGCCGAAGCGGTGTGGTGAGGCGCGCGGCAGGGCCGCAGGCCCCAGTGCTGGGGGTCAAACCCCTGCGGGCCGACCGAGGCCACCGCCGCCACTTCCAGGGCGGCCTGCGCCGTGAGCGGCGGCAGCAGGCCCGGCAGGCGGGTGGCGAGCATGGACTTGCCCGAGCCCGGCGGCCCCACCATGAGCAGCGAATGGCCCCCGGCGGCGGCGATCTCCAGCGCCCGCTTGGCCTGCGGTTGGCCGCGCACCTCGCTGAGATCGGGATACTGGGGCCCGGCGCTCTGTTGTGGTGCGGCGTGGGCGCGTTCCAGGGCGTTGGCGTGGAGTGCCGCGCACAGCGCACCAAGTTGGTGCGCCTGATAGACCTCGGCCCCGCCCAGCAGGGCTTCGGCGGCGTTGCCGGCGGGCACCAGCAGGCGGTGGCCCTGCGCGGCGGCCTGCAGGGCGGCGGGCAACACGCCGCGCACCGGGCGCAGCTCGCCGGAGAGCGAGAGCTCGCCCAGCACCTCCAGCCCCTCCAGCGCCGGCTGCGGGAGGTCCCCGGCGGCGGCGAGGATGCCGAGCGCGATCGCCAGGTCGAAGCGGCCGCTGTCCTTGGGCAGATCGGCCGGGGCCAGGTTGACGGTGATGCGCCGGCCCGGAAAGGCATAGCCGCTGTTCTGGATGGCGGCGCGCACGCGGTCCTTGGCCTCGCGCACGGCGGCTTCGGGCAGGCCCACGATGCTCAGCCCCGGCAGGCCCGGCGCCAGGTGCACCTCCACGGTCACGGGCGGCGCCGCGAGCCCGGTCTGGGCGCGGGAGAGGACGGTTGCCAGCGCCATCGGCTAGCTCGCCGCGCGGTCCTGTTCCAGCTTCTTCAGGCGCTTTTCCAGCGCCGCCAGCTTGGCCTGGGTGCGGGCCAGCAGCTCGGCCTGGACTTCAAAGCGCTCGCGCGAGACCAGATCCAGCTTTTCCAGGTTGGCGCGCAGCACGGCGCGGAAGTTGTCCTGCAGTTCCGCGCGCAGGCCCTTGAGCCCGGGCGGGATCACGCCCGCGAGCTTGGCCGCCAGGTCTTCCAGTTGCTGGGTGTTGATCATGGCCTCTCCTTTTGCGCGGGAGTGTAACGCCCGGCCGGGCTAGTTGTGATCTCTCAGTAGGTTGTTCATCCGGGGTGATTCCCCCGAAGCTTCAGGTGCGACCCAATCCACTTGAAGGAGCCCCGGATGAACAGTCATAAACATGCCCGTTTAACGCCTTACGGTCGAGC
>JBKHXN010000026.1:0-14077 GCA_046565985.1 Gammaproteobacteria bacterium | reverse complement strand
CTCGAACACCGCCTCGATGACGATGTCGGCGTCGGCGATCTGTGCATAGTCCAGCGTTGACGTGATGAGGCCCATGCGCGCCTCCAGCTGCTCGGGCTTGAGCTTGCCTTTCTTGGCGGAGCGCTCGTAGTTGGCGCGGATGGTCGCCAGGCCGCGGTCCAGCGCGTCCTGCTTCATCTCCAGCACGGTGACGGGAATGCCGGCATTGGCAAAATTCATGGCGATCCCGCCGCCCATGGTGCCGACGCCGATCACGGCCGCCTTGCGGATCTCGCGCGTGGGCGTGTCCTCCGGCACGTCGGGGATCTTGCCCGCCAGCCGCTCGCCGAAGAAGGCGTGGCGCAGGGCGCGTGATTCCGGGGTCTGGACCAGCTGGGCAAACAGCTCGCGCTCCAGCGCCAGGCCCTCGTCGAAGGGCTTGCGCACTGCGGCGGCCACCGCGTCGATGCACTTGAGCGGCGCCGGGAACGGCCCGGCGACACCGCGCACCGAGTTGCGCGCAAACTGGAAGTACGCGGCGGCGTGCGGATGTTCCGCCTTCAGGTCGCGGATGCGCGGCAGCGGCCGGTGCGGGGCCACCTTGCGCGCGAAGGCCAGGGCGGCCTTGAGCAGGTCACCGTCGGTCAGCTCGTCGAACAGGCGGCTGCCCCTGAAGCGCGCCGCCGGTACCGTGGCGCCGGAGACGATCAGGTTCAGCGCCGCTTCCACGCCGATCACCCGCGGCAGGCGCTGGGTGCCTCCGGCGCCGGGCAGGATGCCGAGCTTGACCTCCGGCAGCGCGATCTGCGCCTCCACGTGGCCCACCCGGTAATGGCAGCCCAGCGCCAGTTCCAGCCCGCCGCCCATGCACACGCCACCCACCGCGGCGATCACCGGCTTGGGGCTGTCCTCGATCTGGGCGATCAGCGTCGGCAGCGCCGGCTCGGCGAAAGCCTTGGGCGAGTTGAACTCGCGGATGTCGGCGCCGCCGGAGAAGGCGCGCTCGCTGCCGACCAGCACCACCGCCTGGATCTGCGCATCCTCCAGCGCCTTGTCCAGGCCCGCCGCGATGCCGCTGCGCAGCTTGTGGCCCAGGCCGTTGACCGGCGGATTGTTCAGGGTGATGACGGCAACCGTGCCGCGCTTGCGATAGGACGTGGCGCTCATGCGTGCTCCAGAAAAAGCCGGGCGGGCCCGGGGAAGCCGGATTGGGAGCGCAGAGCCTATGCCGCCTGCGTACATCGTTCAAATGAATATTGTGAATCCCGCCCCATTAGCATCGTTTATACGGACGGATAAGCATTATTCATTTGTTCGGCCCTGCCCACCGGCCTATGCTGCCGGGGCCTACACGGAGTCTGACGCATGGATCTCAATTACACCGCCGAGGACCAGCGCTTCCGCGCCGAGGTCCGGGGCTTCATAGATGCCCATCTGCCCGCCACGCTCAGCGCCAAGGTGCTGGGCGGCAAGCGCCTGGACAAGGACGACTACCTGCTCTGGCACCGTGCCCTGCACCGCCAGGGTTGGGTGGCCTCGACCTGGCCGGTGGAATTTGGCGGGCCGGGCTGGTCGGCCACCCAGCAGTACATCTTCGAGGAGGAATGCGCCGATGCCGGCGCGCCGGCGCTGATGCCCTTCGGCCTGCGCATGGTGGCGCCGGTGATCATGGCCTTCGGCTCACCGGCGCAGCAGGCGCACTTCCTGCCGCGCATCCGCTCGGGCGAGGACTGGTGGTGCCAGGGCTATTCCGAGCCGGGTTCCGGCTCCGACCTGGCCTCGCTGAAAACCCGCGCGGAGCGCCGCGGCGAGGTCTATGTGGTCAACGGCCAGAAGACCTGGACCACGCTGGCACAGCACGCCGACTGGATCTTCTGCCTGGTGCGCACCTCCAGCGAGGGCCGCCCGCAGGAGGGCATCTCCTTCCTGCTGATCGACATGAAGACCCCGGGCGTGACGGTGCGGCCGATCATCATGCTCGACGGTGAGCACGAGGTGAACGAGGTCTGGTTCGACAACGTGGAAGTGCCGGTGGCCAACCGCGTGGGGGAAGAAAACAAGGGCTGGACCTACGCCAAGTACCTGCTCGGCCACGAGCGCACCGGCAACGCCGGCGTGGGCTACTGCAAGCGCTGGCTCAAGCACCTCAAGCAGATTGCCGCGGCGCAGCCCGGCAGCCAGGGCGGGCGGCTGATCGACGAGCCGCGCTTCCGCGACCGCATCGCCCGGGTAGAGATCGAGCTGATGGCGCTGGAAGTCACCAACCTGCGGGTGATCGACGCCGACAGCAAGCGCCGCGCGCCGGGGCCGGAGGCATCCATGCTCAAGATCCGCGGTACCGAGATCCAGCAGACCCTCTCGGAACTGATGATGCAGGCGCTGGGCGAGCACGCTCTGCCGTTCCAGCACGCGGCCCTGGACGCCGGCTATACCGGGCCGCTGGCCGGGCCCGACTACGGCGTGCCGCTCACCGGGCAGTACTTCAACTACCGCAAGGCCTCGATCTACGCCGGGTCCAACGAAATCCAGCGCAACATCATCGCCAAGATGATGCTCGGACTCTAGGAATACACCATGAACTTTGACCTGAGCGATGAACAGACCCAGCTGCGCGATCTGCTGCAGCGCTTCGTGCAGAAGGATTACGGCTTTGACGCGCGGCGCGCCATTCTGCGCTCCGACAGCGGCTGGAGCGCCGAGGTCTGGCAGCAGTTTGCCGAGCTGGGCGTGCTGGCGCTGACCCTGCCGGAGGACCACGGCGGACTCGGCGGCACCGCGGTGGACACCCTGGTGGTGATGGAAACCTTCGGCCGCGGCCTGGTGGTGGAGCCGTATCTGTCCACCGTGGTGCTGGGCGCCGGGCTGATCGCCGACGGTGGCAGCGCCGCCCAGCGGGCCGAGCTGCTGCCGGCCATCGCCGCCGGCGAGCTGCGCCTGGCACTGGCGCACTTTGAAAGCGGCGCGCGCTACGCACTGGCGCAGGTGGAGACGCGCGCACGCAAATCCGGCAAGGGCTACACGCTGGACGGCCACAAGACCGTGGTGCTGCACGGCGCCGCGGCGGGCATGCTGATCGTCTCCGCCCGCACCCGCGGCAAGGCGGGCGATGCCGCCGGCCTCTCCCTGTTCCTGGTGCCGCGCGACGCGCCCGGAGTCAAGATTCACAGCTATCTCACACACGACGGCCACCGCGCCGCCGAGATCCGCCTGGACGGCGTACAGGTTCCCGCCGGAGCACTCATCGGCAAGGCCGGGGCGGGCCTGCCGCTGGTGGAGCGCGCACTGGAACGCGGCATCGCCGCGCTGTGCGCCGAGGCGGTGGGCGCCATGACGCGGCTGATCGAGATGACGCTGGACTACATCAAGCAGCGCAAGCAGTTTGGCGTGCCGATCGGCAGCTTCCAGGTGCTCCAGCACCGCATGGCCGACATGCTCATCCACGCCGAGCAGGCGCGCTCCATGGCCTATCTGGCCGCCGTCAAGCTGCACGCCGACGACGCCGATGAGCGGCGCCGCGTGATCGCCGCCGCCAAGACCCTGGTGGGCGAGGCCGCCCGCTTCGTCGGCCAGCAGGCGGTGCAGCTGCACGGCGGCATCGGGGTGATGGACGAGCTGGCGGTGAGCCACTACTTCAAGCGCCTGACCCTGATCAACGCCGCCTTTGGCGACGCCGATCATCACCTGGGCCGTTACAGCGAGCTGATGGCCGCCTGAATCCTGACTGGACCCTATGCCATGACCCCCGCCGCCCCCGACTTCTCCGCCATGCGCCTGTACAGCGCGCGCATGGCGGTCAGCCCGCTGCGCGTGCAGCTGTTCCTGGCCGAGAAAAATGTCCGGATTCCGGAAACCACACTGGACCTGCTCAAGGGCGAGCACCGCAGCCCGGAGTACAAGGCCATCGCCCCCAACATGCGCGTACCGGCGCTGGTGCTGCCCGATGGCACGGTGATCCGCGAAAGCCTGGCCATCTGCCGCTACGTGGAAGCGCTGGTGCCGGAGCCCGCGCTGTTCGGCCGCGGCGCGCTGCAACAGGCGCTGGTGGAGCAGTGGCAGCGCACGGTGGAGCTGGAACTGATGCTGCCGATGGCCATGGCCTTCCGCCACGGCCACCCCATGGCCAAGGCACTGCAACAGCAGATCCCCGAATACGGCGTGCAGTCCCGCTCCGCCGCGCTCAAGCGCATGGCGCTGCTCGACCGCGAGCTGGCGGGACGGGAGTGGATCGCCGGGGAGATGTATTCGGTGGCGGATCTCACCGCCTTCGCCTCGCTGCGCGCGTTCCGTTTCGCCGACTTCGCCATCCCCGCCGAGCTGCAGAATCTGGCACGCTGGTTTGCCGCCGTGCGCGCACGGCCGGCCATCGACCGTCTGTTCACCACCTGGGGCAGTAAATGAGCATTGATCTCTACACCGCACCGACACCCAACGGCTGGAAGGCCTCCGTGGCGCTGGAGGAGCTGGGCCTGCCCTACACCGTCAAGCCGGTGAACATCATGAGCGGGGAGCAGAAGAAACCGGACTATCTGCGGCTCAACCCCAACGGCCGCATCCCTACCATCGTGGACCGCGACAACGGCGACTTCGCCGTATTCGAATCCGGCGCCATCCTCATCTACCTGGCCGAGAAGACCGGTCGGCTGATGCCCACCGACGTCAAGGGCCGCTCGCGCGTCATCCAGTGGCTGATGTTCCAGATGGGCGGCGTGGGGCCGATGATGGGCCAGGCCAACGTCTTCTACCGCTACTTTCCGGAGAAGATCCAGCCCGCCATCGACCGCTACCAGCACGAGGGCCGGCGCCTGTTCGAGGTGCTCGACACGCGTCTGGGTGAGAGCGAATACCTGGCCGGGCCGGAGTATTCCATTGCCGACATCGCCAACTGGTGCTGGGTGCGTACCCACAAGTGGTCCGGCATCTCCGTGGACGGGCTTGTGCACCTGCAGCGCTGGCTGGGCGCCATCAACGCCCGCCCGGCGGCACGGCGCGGGGTGGAGATCCCGGTCAAGCTGCCCGACCTGAGCGACGACGCCAAGGGCGCCGACAGTTTCGTCCAGGGCGCGCGGACCATCCTGCAGCGCTGAAGGCCCCCTGCACCGGAGACCGTGATGCAGCACGAGCACGCAGAGGTCAACGGCATCCGCCTGCACTACCTCAGCGCGGGCAAGGGGCCGCTGATGCTGTTCGTGCACGGCTTTCCCGAGTTCTGCTACGCCTGGCACGCCCAGCTCAAGGAATTTGCCCGCGATCACCACGTGGTGGCACCCGACCTGCGCGGCTTCAACCGCTCCGACAAGCCGGAGGCGGTCAAGGCCTACCGCCCGGCGCTGGTGGTCGAGGACCTGCGTCAGCTCATCGCCCATCTGGGCCACACGCGCTGCATCCTGGTGGCGCACGACTGGGGCGGCGCCATGGCCTGGAACCTGGCGGCGCAGCACCCGGAGCTGGTGGAGCGTCTGGTCATCATCAACTCACCGCACCCGGTGACGTTCGCGCGCGAGCTGGCCCACAATCCGGCGCAGCAGGCGGCCAGCCAGTACATGCTGCTGTTCCGCCAGGACAAGGCCGAACGCGTGATGAGCGCTGACGGCTACGCCCGGCTCGCCGGCATGCTCGAACCCTGGCTGAGCCACGGCCCCAACGCGCCCGACGCCGACATGCTGGCGCGCTACCACGAAGCCTGGGCACAGCCCGGCGCGCTGCGCGGCGGGCTGAATTACTACCGCGCCTCGCCCCTGCACCCACCCAGCGCCGACGCCCCCGGCGCCGCCGCGCTGACGCTGGACCCGGCCCCGTTCACGGTGCGCGTGCCCACCCTGGTGATCTGGGGTGAACGCGACCACGCCCTGCTGCCGGGCGTGCTCGACGGGCTGGAACAGTACGTCCCCGACCTGCGCATCGAGCGCATCGCCGAGGGCACGCACTGGGTGGTGCACGAATACCCGGAGCGCGTCAACGCGCTGATCCGCGGATTCATCGGCCGCTGAGTGTGCGGCGCAGCTCGGCCAGCAGTTCCGGGCCGCTCCAGTCGCGCCGCCCGCCTTGCTCGGCCTCGCGGATCAGCTCCACCAGGCGGGCGTTGACTGGCGCGCGCCGGCCCTGCTTCTGCGCCAGACGCACCACCTCGCCGTTGAGCCAGTCCACCTCGGTCGCACGGCCGAGTTCCAAGTCTTCCCACATGGACGAGCGCGCCAGCGGGTCAATGGCCAGCATGCGGTTGGCCAGGCGCCGGAACAGCCAGTCGGGCACGCTCAAGGCGTACGGGAACCAGTGCGGCGGCAGCGGCGTGAGCTTGGCCGGGCGGATGCCCTCGGCTTCGAGCAGCGCCAGGGCCTCCCGCTGCGCCAGTGCCACACAGCGGCGGTAGGCGCGCTGTGACAGCTCGGCCTTGAGCGGCACGCCCGACAGCGCGTTGACCGCGTTGTTGAGATTGAGCAGCAGCTTGGCCCATTGCACGGCGCGCATGTCGGCGTGCTCGTGCAGGGGCAGGCCGGCGCGGACAAAGGCGTCCAGGAACGGCGCCAGCGCCGGATGCGCGGCCACGTCCAGGTTGCCTTCCGACCCCTGATGAAAGGCCCCGCCGCCCCGGGCGACGACGTTGAACGGCACCATGCCGGTCAACACCGTACAGCCCGGCAGCAGCCGCGCCAGGGTGCCGGCGTTGTGCAGCCCGTTCTGGAAGCTGATGACCACCGTGCCGGGCGCCAGCACCGGGGCCAGTTCCCGGGCGGCGGCCTCGGTGGCCGCCGACTTCACCGTCACCAGCACCAGACGCGCCGGTGCCGCGGCCTGCGGCTGCGTGGCAAAGCGCAGATCGGCCGGCGCCACCCGCAGATCGGCGCCGCGATAGTCGGTGACGTGCAGCCCGTGCGTCGCCAGTTCGCGCGCCACCCGCTCCCGCCCCACCAGCTGCACCGGAGCCCCCGTGGCCGCCAGCCGGCCGCCCAGATAGCAGCCGATGCTGCCGGCGCCGTAGATGCAGATTGGAGTGGGCGTGCTCATGCCGGGCGGGTTCCTGTAGGGAGAGGGAATCGCATGCTAGCACCGCCGACTCGTGCGTCCAGCCCGGAGCAGGGCTACAAAAATGCCGCCGGCCCGAGCAGGGCCGGCGGCAGGATCACACAGCGCTCAGACGTTGCGGCGGCGGCGGCCCGCAGCGAACAACAGCAGCGGCAGCAGGCCCAGCAGACCGAAGGCACCACCGCCCTCGCGCCGCACCGGCGGCGGCGTCACGCCCGACTGGCCGGCTTCGGCCCGTACCTCGGCCTTGGCTTGCGCACTCTGCTGCGCGTCGTCGGTCACGGTCAGGGTCGGCTGATAGACGCCCGGGCGGGTATACACATGAGTGACCCGGGATTCCGGCCCGCTGACCAGCGTGGAGCCATCACCAAAGTCAAAGGTGTAGGCGATGATGCGACGGCCGTCGGCGGCAAAGGAGCGTGAGCCATCGAAGGTCACGCGCAGCGGCGCCGGCCCGGTGGCGTTGTCCACCGTCAGCTGTGCGACGGTCTCATTCCCCGGCGTCACTTCGATCGTCACCGTGGTGATGATCTCGACACGGTTGGAGACCGCCACGTTGTTGGCCGCATCCACCACGATGACATAGGCCTTGAACGTCCCGGCCGTGTCGTAGGTGTGCTCGATGAACGGCGATGCCTGCGGCTCCGACTGCTGACCATTGCCGAAGACGAAGGTGTACATCGGTGCATCCAGCTCACCGCCCTGGGTGTAGGCGGAAGCGGAGGCGTCGAAGTTGACCACCAACGGCGTGTTGCCGCCGGTGACGTCGGCGCTGAGCACGGCGTTGATCTCGGATTCCTCCGGATCCTGGGCGGTGGTCACGGTGATGGCCTGGCTGACGCTGTCGCTGGCGCCCAGGGGATCGCTCACCGTGAGGCTCACGGTATAGACCCCGGCCTCGCTGTAGGTGTGCATCGCTTCAGTCTGCGATTGGGTCACACGGGTCCCGTCACCAAAATCGAAGGTGTAGCTGAGCGCGTCGCCGTCGGGGTCGCTGGATCCAGCCGCACTGAAGGCCAACGCCTGGCCGGTGGTGGCCGTTAGCGGGCCACCGAGCACCGCAACCGGGGCGCTATTGAGCGGCGCGCAGCCAGCCGCCGGACAGGTGACGAAGATCTTCAGGTTGAACGGCAGTGAGGCGCCGGACAACTCTTCCTTGACCTGCACCAGGTACAGGCCCGGCTCGGGTGTCTCCACAGCCAGATTGATCTGCCCCGCCTGCGCCGCAGGAGCATCCAGCACCCCGCCGCGCACGTTGCTGCCGCCGCTGGCCTTGACCTGGCTGTCCGGGCCGAACACGGTCATGCGGTACAGCGTGCCGGGCTGATAACTCAGCACGAACTCGATGCGCTCGTAGGCGAAACCCTCCGGCAGCCGGTAGCGATACTCGAAGGTGGCAAAGCCGTCCTTGCCGCTGCCGCAGGGGTTGAGGCAGACCACCGGGGTGGTCAGCGGGCCCGCCGAGCCGGAACCATCGGAGACTTCCTTGCGACCCGGTCCGGGCTGCCCGGTGGCGCGCGGCGGATCTTCGCAGGCGTCGCCCACCCCGTCACCGCCGGTATCCCGCTGATCCGGGTTGGCCACGGTCGGGCAATTGTCTGCGCCGTCCGGCACGCCATCACCATCCGCGTCGGGGGGCGGCGCGTCACAGGCATCACCGAAGCCGTCGCCATCCGCATCCGCCTGGTTCTCGTTGGCAACCTCGGGGCAGTTGTCGCTGCCGTTGGGTTCGCCATCACCGTCGACGTCACCGTTTGGATCAAAATTGCCGCCGGGGTCGTTGCCGCCGGGGAACACCGAGGAGTCACAGTAGATGAAGGGGTCTTGCTCGGGCGCGCCCGGCGGCTGGTCGCCGAGTCCGGTCATTGGCACCTGCGCCGCCAGCACGTCCCAGTAGAGCTTGCGCTCCTGAATAATGGCGGTCTGGAACTCGCAGAAGCCCGCTGCCTTCGCGCGTGGGCGGAAGGCAAGGTCGAGGTGGGTGAGCGCAGCTTCCACCACGCCCTTGGCGGGATTGGCGCTCAGGTCACCCCAAGCCACCTGCAGCCAGGGCGCGGCCGGGTTGATGGGCTGGGCACCGAGGTCGAACACGCCCTCCACAGGGTCGTATTCGGCCGCAGTCGGGACGTGCGCGGCCTGCTCCAACGACCGGCGCAACAGCCAGTTGCTGATGGGCAATGTCTCGCGCACGGCCATCACCGGCTTGCCGTCCACCTGGCGGATGCCGCCCAGATGATTGAGCTTGCGCCGTGCTTCGAGCAGCACTCTGGACGCCACGCCCGCGGCGCGGGGCGTTGAGAAGCTGGTGCCGCTGTAGGACGCCAGGCCGCTCTCGCAGTCCATGCAGCGCGCCAGATCCTGGGTGAAGTCGGAGACAAAGTCCGGGAAGTTGCCCGAAACTGTGGTGCGGCCGTTGCTGCTGTCTTCCTCGAAGCCGGAGACGCCGATGGACCACCACGGACCCGCCCCCGCGCGGCCCGGCGTGAAGCCCGGGGCGTTGCCGCCGGAACTGAAATGCAGCTTGCCCATGTCCACCACCGCCTTGTAGCTGTTGCGGAATGACCAGAGTTCGGGCGGGAAGGCGCCGGCGGCGCCCAGACCGTAACTGGTGGAGATGAAATCCACCGCCGGGTGCAGGAACACCAGATCATGTGAATCGTTGTTGGCCAGTGCGCCTTCCGTCTCGGCAAAGAGGATCACCGCCTCGGGGTTGGCCTTGAGCACGGCCGAGCTGGTTCCCACGCCGTGCGGGCTCTTGGCCGTTGTGGGTTTGAGCAGCGGATGCGGATTGCCGGCAGCGTCATTGCCAGCAAACGAGACCGCGATGACGTTGGTGCCGACGAACCAGTACAGTTCGCCGCGCTTGATGGAATCCCAGATCGCCTGGTCGGCGGCGATATCGGCTGCAATATCGCCGGTACGGGTCAGGGTGATGTGGTTCTCCGGCTTCACGCCCAGCTCGGCGAGCACGGCCGGCGTCACCGAGTCGGGGCTGCCCGCGTAGAAGAAGTCGTGATACATGTTGATGGCGCTGTCGATCACGCCCACCACCACACGCGGCTTGCCCGCCGGCGGCGGCGGCGGGGCAGCTGGATCACCCACCACCAGATTGACGGTGCCGGTGTACTCGGCATTGTCCGTCAGGAAGGGGATGATCTGTACGTCCAGTTCCCGCATGCCGCCGCCAGCGGGCACGTTGAAGGTTTCCGGGTTTGCGGAGGATGCGGAAGACCCCAGGATCTCGCCGCTGGCGCGGTCCACCAGATAGATATCGAAGTCGGCAAGCTCGGATTCCCAGCCGACGCTGACGACGATCTTGTCGTTGGGCTGTTTTGCAGCGTGGTCGGCCGGCAGGCTGACGTTGAGCTGGTACACATCGCATTCGACCGCCCCGGTGACGCACACTGGGGACAGCGTCGGCGTCACGTTGGCGCCGGTGGTGGGGCCACCGCTGAAGGACAGCTGGCGGCTGTCCAGGCTGAGCGTGCCGCTCGCTGGCGTGGTGGGCGCGGCCCACAGGGTGCCGGCAACGGTGGCGCAGAGCAGTAGCGCAGCGGCGCGCAGGGAGACGAAGCGATTCATGGGGGCGTCCTCGTGAATGGGGCCGGGTTCGGCACCTGACTCATCCCTCATAGTCCAGCCCCGAGACCAAGGCGGCAAGCCGGGAAAACCCCCAGTGGGCACGGGCAGGACTCAGACCACGGTAATACCCCCGTCCACCGGCAGCGCATGCCCGGTGACATGGCGCGAGGCCTCGGAGGCGAGGAACACCGCCGCGCCCTTGAGATCTTCCGCGCCGCCGATGCGCTGCATCGGGGTATTGGCCTTGATCTGCTCCGCCACCCGGTCCAGCCCCTTGGCGAGCCTGGACGGGAAATACCCCGGGCAGATGGCGTTGACGTTCAGGTTGTAGCGCCCCCATTCCGCCGCCAGCGCGCGGGTCTGGCCGATCACCGCGGTCTTGCTGGTGATGTAGGCGCTGGTATAGACCTGCGAGGGCGGGTCGTTGGCGATGATGCCGGCGATGGAGGCGATGTTGATGATCTTGCCGCTGCGTTTCGGGATCATCACCCGGCGCGCCACTTCCTGCGAGAGGAAGAACATGGCGTTGACGTTGAGGTTCATCACCTTGTGCCAGGCCTCGGCCGGGTGTTCCTCGGCGGGCGCGCCCCAGACGGTACCGGCGTTGTTGACCAGGATGTCCAGCGTGCCGAAGTGTTCCAGCGCCGCGTCCACCAGGCTCACCCAGGGCTGGACGTCGAGCGCGCCAAGATCGTTGACCACGGTCTGCACCTCGATGCCCTGGCCGCGCAGGTGCGTGGCGGCGGCGGCCAGCTCGGCCGGCTTGCGCGCGCTGATGACGATGCGCGCGCCCATCTCGCCCAGGGCTTCGGCCATCTGCAGCCCCAGTCCGCGGGTGCCGCCGGTGATCAGGGCGACCTTGCCGCTCAGATCAAACAATGTCTTGATGCTCATGGGAACCTTCTCCTTCAGGGTGCGGTGGGGCGCGGGTAGCACCAGCGCCAAAGGCCATCGGCCACAAACGGCGCCCACTGGCCCTCGGGCTGTGCCAGGCGGTCGGCCACGGCGTTGAGCACGGCGGGGTGGTGGCCCAGCCCGCAGTGGCTGGCGATCACCTCGATGTTCTCGCGCTGCGGCCCCGGGGTCTCGCGGCAGCTCTGCCAGGCGACGATGCCGTCGCTGCGGGAATACACCGCGCTGACCGGCACCGGCGGCGGCTCGCGCAGCGCCCGGTGGGCCGGCCCGTCCTCGGTGCGCTGGCCGCTGAGCCACTCGTAGAGCCGCCAGGCGTTGGACGCGCGCGCCGGGCCGGCGAAGGGGCTGCCCAGGGTGATGACCTGGCGCACGGCCTGCGGATGCTGCTTGGCCAGCTCGCGCGCGACGATGCCACCCAGGCTCCAGCCGATCAGGCTCACGCGCCGGCCGTGGCGGGCGTGCAGCGCCAGCAGCCGCAGCGCCAGGCGCTCGTAGCGTTCACGGTTGCCGGTATTGCGCCCCAGTTTCCAGCCGTGGGCGTGGTAGCCGCGCGCGCGCAGAAAGGCGCGCAGCGGGCGGGTGGAGACATCGCTGGCCGCCATGCCCGGCAGCACCAGCACCGGGTGGCCGTCACCCCGCGGCGTGTGCCGCAGCAGCGGCTGGGCCGCCACGCCGGCCAGGTATTCCCAGGGCGCGCGCGCCTCCAGCGCCAGCAGCAGCGGCGAGGGCGCGCGCACCACGGTGGCTGCGCTCACGCGCCGTCCACCTGGATCATCAGCTTGCCCGTGTTCTCGCCCTTGAACAGCTTGAGCAGGGTCTGCGGAAACGTCTCCAGCCCCGGCACGATGTCTTCCTCATGCCTGAGCTTGCCTTCCTTGAGCCAGCCGGCCATTTCCTGCGCCGCCTTGCCGTACTGGGCGGCGTGGTCGAACACCACCATGCCGCGCATGGTGGCGCGGTTGACCAGCAGCGAGAGGTAGTTGCTCGGGCCCTTCACCGGCGTGGTGTTGTTGTACTGCGAGATGGCGCCGCAGATGACGATGCGCGCGCGCAGCGCCAGCTGGGTCAGCACGTCGTCGAGGATCTGGCCGCCGACGTTGTCGAAGTACAAGTCCACGCCCTTGGGGCAATGGCGCTTGAGCGCCGCCTTGACGTCCTCGGACTTGTAGTCGATGCAGGCGTCGAAGCCCAGCGTCTCCACCACGTGCCGGCACTTGTCCGGGCCGCCGGCGATGCCGACCACCCGCGAGCCCTTGAGCTTGGCGATCTGCCCCACCACCTGGCCCACCGCGCCGGCGGCGCCGGAGACCACCACCACGTCGCCCGGCTTGTACTCGCCCACTTCCAGCAGGCCGAAGTAGGCGGTCATGCCGGTCATGCCCAGCACGCTGAGGTACACCGGCAGCGGCGCCAGCCGGGTGTCGGCCTTGCGCAGGCCCTTGCCGTCGGTCAGCGCGTAATCCTGCACGCCAAGCACGCCGACCACCTTATCGCCCACCGCAAAGTCGGGATGCCGGCTGGCCACCACCTGGCCGGCGGCGTAGGCGCGCATCACCTCGCCGATGCCCACCGGCGGCACGTAGCTCTTGCCCTCGTTCATCCAGCCGCGCATGGCCGGGTCCAGCGAGATGTACTGCGTGCGCACCAGCAGCTGCCCCTCGCCGGGTTCCGGGACGGGGCTGCTGGCCAACTCGAAATCGGCGGCCTGCACCATGCCGACCGGGCGCCGGGCCAGCTTGAATTGACGGTTGATCTTGCTCATGTGGGAATCCTGTGTGGTAGGGGGTAAGGGCGGCTCAGGCCGCGGTGTAGGGGCGCAGCTCCAGCTTGCCGATCTGGTTGCGGTGCACCTCGTCGGGGCCGTCGGCCAGACGCAGGGTGCGCGCCTGGGCGTAGGCGTAGGCGAGACCGAAATCCTCAGTCACGCCGCCACCGCCGTGGGCCTGGATGGCCCAGTCGATCACGCGGCAGGCCATGTTGGGCGCGGCGACCTTGATCATGGCGATCTCCTTGGCCGCCACCTTGTTGCCCACCGTGTCCATCTTGTGTGCGGCGTTGAGGGTGAGGAAGCGCGCGGAGTCGATGAGGATGCGCGCCTCGGCGATGCGCTCCAGCGTCACCGTCTGGGCGGCGACCGGCTTGCCAAAGGCCACGCGCTGGCCGGTGCGGCGGCACATCTTCTCCAGCGCGCGCTCGGCCAGGCCGATCAGGCGCATGCAGTGGTGGATGCGGCCGGGGCCGAGGCGACCCTGGGCGATCTCGAAGCCGCGCCCCTCGCCCAGCAGCAGGTTGGTCGCCGGCACGCGTACGTTGTCGAACAGGATCTCGGCGTGGCCGTGCGGAGCATCGTCATAGCCGAACACCGGCAGGTGGCGCAGGATCTTCACGCCGGGCGTGTCGCGCGGCACCAGGATCATGGACTGCTGCTGGTGACGGTTGGGATTGTCCGGCGCGGTCTTGCCCATGAGGATGAACAGCTTGCAGCGCGGATCATTGGCGCCGGACGACCACCACTTGCGGCCGTTGATGAGGTAGTGATCACCGTCGCGCTGGATCCGGCAGGCGATGTTGGTGGCGTCGC
>JBKHXN010000025.1:0-2575 GCA_046565985.1 Gammaproteobacteria bacterium | reverse complement strand
AGAACGGGCTGTTCCCGCACCAGCGCAGCGTGGACGAGGGCAATCTGGAGGAGGAGCGGCGCCTGTGCTACGTGGGCATCACCCGCGCCCGCGAGCAGCTGTACCTGAGCTACGCCGAAACCCGCCGCCTCCACGGCGCCGACCAGATCGGCATGCCCTCGCCCTTCCTGCGGGAGATTCCCACCGAGCTGCTGCTGGAAACCCGGCCGCGCACGCAGATGATGCGCCCGGCCTATTCCAGCGGCCATGCGCGCGGCAGCGCCTCCCCGTTCGCCGCACCGCAGGAGGAACACCGCATGCCGCTCGGCGCGCGCGTCATGCACAGCAAGTTCGGCGAGGGGACGGTGATCAACTTCGACGGCGAGGGCAACGGGGCGCGCGTGGAAGTACGCTTCAAGCACGCCGGCAGCAAGTGGCTGATGCTGGCCTACGCCAACCTGGAGCTGCTGTGAACGTCGCCGATTACGGCTGGCTCATCGGCCTTTGCGCGCTGGCGCTGATCCTCGGTCCGCTCTACGCGCTGCGGGGACGGCAGCACTTCGACCAGCTGCCGGAGCGGTTGCCCGAACGGCTCGACGCGCTGATCCCGCAGGCGCGCTGGCTGAGCCCGGAGCAACGGACACGCTGGCACCAGTACTGCGCGCGGTTCCTCATCACCAAGCGCTTCCGTGGCTGCGGCGGCCTGCATCTGAGCGACGAGATGCGCATTGCGGTCGCGGGCCTGGCCTGTCTGCTGGTGCTGCGCGAGAGCGCCGAGGTCTTTCCGCGTCTGCGTAGCGTGCTGCTGTACCCGGACGCCTTCCTGGTACCGCAGACCGAGCCGGACGAGCTGGGCCTGGTCAGCGACGAGCCACAGGAACAGATCGGCGAATCATCCAGCTTGGGTCAGGTGGTGCTGTCCTGGGCCGACGTGCAGGCCGCCCTGCAGGGCGATGCGGTCAACGTGGTGGCACACGAGTTTGCCCACCAGCTCGACGACGAGACGCCCGACAGCGAAGGCGCGCCGCGGACACCGGATGTCCAGCGCTGGGCCAGCGTGATGAGCGCTGAATTCCAGCGCCTGCGCCGCCACCGGCGCCCGCCGGTACTCGACCCTTACGGCGCCGAGAGTCCGGCGGAATTCTTTGCGGTGGTCACGGAAGCCTACTTCCAGCGCGGGGCCGAGTTGCAGCGGCATCACCCGGAGCTCTACGCGCTGCTGCGCGACTACTACGGCATCGAGACCGCGCAGCCGGCCGGCTGAGCTAAGGCACCTGGACCAGCAGGGACCGGATGCCGTTTTCTTCCAGCCGCGTCATCAGGGTGTGCGCCTGCGCCATGCCCTTGATCGGCCCGACCCGCACGCGGTAGTAGGTTTCGCGGCCGTCGATGGTGACGGTCTCGATCCGCGATTCCAGGCCGATCAGCGCCAGCGTCGCCTTCTGCCGCTCGGCGTCGGTCTGGGACCGGTAGGAAGCCACCTGGATGAGGTAGGTGCGGGACGCCGTGGGGTCGCCGTTCCGGGCCGAGGGCCGGGCCGCCTCGCGCAGCACCTCGCGCGGCACCACCACCTCCTGGCTGGGCAGGATCTCGTAGAAGGTGAAGCGCGGCTCGGTTTCCGGTGGCAGGGGGATCTTCTCGCGCCGCGGCGTGCTGGTCTTTGCGCTCTCGCGTGCCCCGGCGCCCGGCTCGGCGGCGGTCTCCACCGGCCGGGTGATGTAGGCCAGCGCCGCCACGGCCAGGCCCAGCGACAGGCCGGCGACCATCCACACCCAACCGGGCATGCTGCCCTTGCCGCGCGTGCTGCTGCGGCGTGCGGTGCCGCGCTGGCCGTAGTCGCGCGCCATTACATTTTCTCCGGCGCGGTCACGCCCAGCAGGTCCAGGCCGGAGCGCAGCACCAGCCGGGTGGCCTCGCACAGGGCCAGACGCGCGGCCTGCAGCTCGGCATCGTCCACCAGGAACTTGTGGGCGTTGTAGTAGCTGTGAAAAGCGTCGGCCAGCTCGTCCTTGAGGTAGAAAGCGAGCAGATGCGGCGCCGACTGCTGCGCCGCATTGCGCAGCAGTTCCGGGTAGCGCGCCAGGGCGGTGAGCAGGCGCTTCTCGTGCTCGGTATCGAGCCGGTGCAGCGCGCGCAGGCCGGCGGCGCGGTCATAGGCGGGCGCCTGGGCAAATACGCTGCACAGCCGCGCATGGGCGTATTGCACGTAGTACACCGGATTGTCGTTGCTGCGGCTGCGGGCCAGGTCCACGTCAAATTCCAGGTGCTGCTCGTGCGAGCGCATCAGGTAAAAAAAGCGCGTGGCGTCGGCGCCGGCTTCATCTATCAGGTCCTGCAGGGTGACGAAGTTGCCGCTGCGCTTGCCCATGCGCCCCGAGGACAGCGTGACGAACTGGATCAGCTGCACGTTGAGCGCATCCTTGCGGCCGGTCAGCGCCTCGATGGCGGCCCGCACGCGGGCAATGTAGCCGTGGTGGTCGGCGCCCCAGACGTCGATCAGATTCGGCCAGTCGCGGTCGAGCTTGTGGACGTGGTAGGCCAGATCATTGCAGTAATAGGTGGCGGCGCCGTCGGCCTTGACCAGCACGCGGTCCTT
>JBKHXN010000024.1:0-5807 GCA_046565985.1 Gammaproteobacteria bacterium | reverse complement strand
TACCGCGATCTGGGCACCATGGCGGTGATCGGCATGAACCGCGCCGTGGGCGATCTGCGCGGCCTGCACGTCAGCGGGGTGCTGGCCTGGTTCATCTGGGCCTTCGTGCACATCATGGCTCTGATCGACGGCGCCCAGCGCAGCCGCGTGTTCGTGCAGTGGAGCTGGAAATACTTCACCCGCCACATCGGCGACCGCCTGATCACCGGCGCGCCGACCCGCACCCGGGATCTTCGCGCCGCGCGCGGTGTCACACAGAAGTAACCCGGCTGTCACATAATCGGTCTTCTGTAGGCCGTAACCAGGCGCGTCATGACTCAGCAGCCTCCCGTGATGGATCTGTCCCCCGCCGACCTGTTCCTGAACCGGGAACTGTCGCTGCTGGCGTTCAACCGCCGGGTGCTGGAACAGGCGCGTGACGAGAGCATCCCGCTGCTGGAGCGGCTGAAGTTCCTGTGCATCTCCAGCTCCAATCTCGACGAATTCTTCGAGATCCGCGTGGCCGGGCTGATGCAGATGGCCGAGCTCAACCCCGCCCAGCGCGGACCCGACGGTGGCACGCCGGCGGAAATCCTCAGCGCCATCAGCGAGCGGGCGCACCGGCTGGTGGACGAGCAGTACAGCCTGTTCAACGACGTCATCATCCCCGCGCTGGACAAGGAGCGCATCCGCTTCCTGCGCCGCGCCGAATGGACGCCCGAGCAGGACGCCTGGCTGAAGAATTTCTTCAACAACGACCTGCTGCCGGTGCTCTCGCCGCTGGGGCTGGATCCGGCGCACCCGTTTCCGCGCATTCTCAACAAGTCGCTGAACTTCATCGTCTCGCTCTCGGGCAAGGACGCGTTCGGCCGCAATACCGGCTTTGCCATCGTCCAGGCCCCGCGCGCGCTGCCGCGGCTGATCCAGATCCCCCGCGAGGTGCCCGGTACCGGGCCGCATGACTTCGTGTTTCTCTCCAGCGTCATCCACGCCTACGTGGACGACCTGTTCCCCGGCATGGAGGCCAGCGGCTGCTACCAGTTCCGCGTCACCCGCAATTCCGATCTGCTGGTGGACGAGGACGAGGCCGAGGACCTGCTCGCGGCGCTGGAAGGCGAGCTCTCGCAGCGCCAGTGGGGCGATACGGTGCGGCTGGAAGTGGCGCACAACTGCCCGGAAGCGCTGTGGCAGTACCTGATGGAAGAGATGCAGCTGACCCCGGCCGACGTCTATCAGGTCAACGGGCCGGTCAACCTCAGCCGACTCATGGCCATCCCCGAGCTGGTGGACCGCCCGGAGCTGAAATACCCCAACTACACGCCGCGCATCCCCCGCCAGCTGGCAGGGGACATCTTTGCCGCGGTGCGCGAGCGCGACATGCTGTTGCATCACCCGTACGACGCCTTCGTGCCGGTGATCGAATTCCTGCGCCAGGCCGCGCGCGATCCCCGGGTGCTGGCCATCAAGCAGACGCTCTACCGCACCGGCGCCAAGAGCCTGGTGGTGGACGCGCTGATCGAGGCGGCCAAGGCTGGCAAGGAAGTCACCGTGGTGATCGAGCTGCGCGCGCGCTTCGACGAGGCCGAGAACATCGACCTCGCGGAAAAGCTGCAGGAAGTGGGCGCCCACGTGGTGTACGGCGTGGTGGGGTACAAGACTCACGCCAAGATGTGCCTGATCGTGCGCCGCGAGGACAGCGGCCTGCGCTACTACGCGCATCTGGGCACCGGCAACTACCATCCGCGCACCGCGCGTCTGTATACCGACTACGGCCTGTTCACTTCCGACCAGGCCATCTGCAAGGACGTCCACGCGGTCTTTCTGCAGCTCACCAGCCTGGGCAAGGTCACGCGCCTGACGCGCCTGCTCCAGTCCCCGTTCACCCTGGCCAAGGCCATGCACGCCAAGATCGACCGCGAGATCGAGCACGCGCAGAAAGGCCGCCCGGCGCGGGTGATCGCCAAGATGAACGCGCTGGTGGAGCCGGAGATCATCCAGAAGCTCTACACCGCCTCGCAGGCCGGCGTGAAGATCGATCTCATCGTGCGTGGCATGTGCTCGCTGCGGCCCGGGGTCAAGGGGCTGTCGGAGCGCATCCACGTGCGCTCCATCGTCGGGCGCTTCCTCGAGCACCATCGCGTGGTCTATTTCCACAACGACGGTCATCCCGAGGTCTATCTCTCCAGCGCTGACTGGATGGAGCGCAACTTCTTCCGGCGCGTGGAGATCGCCTTTCCGCTGCTGGACCCCAAGCTGCGCGCGCGCATGGTCGAGCAGCTGGAAGCCTATCTGGCCGACACCGCGCAGAGCTGGGTGCTGCAGGCCGACGGCAGCTACGAGCGTCTGGCGCGCAACGACACCCAGCCGGTGCAGCTCTGGCTGATGGACGAGGGCGCCGGTTCAAGCTGAGCGCGGCGCGTGCTAGGTTCGGCTGAACCCTGGCAGGAGATTCCGCGCATGCCGCTCCGGCTCACGCTGCTGTTCACCCTGTGGCTGGGCGCCTGCAGCGCGCCGAACGCCCCGCTGCCCCTGCCCCAGGACAGCGGCGTGCTGCGGGTGCTCACCCTCAACGCCGCCGGCACCTACTACCTCAACCGCGAGGACGCCCCGGAAGGGCCCGAGCACGATCGCGTGCTGGCCTTTGCCGTGGCCCAGGGCTGGCAGCTGGAGTGGCAGGTGGAGTCCTCCATCGGCGCTCTGCTGCAGGCGCTGGAGCAGGGCCAGGCGCACATGGCCGCCGCCGGGCTGACGCGCCTGCCCTCGCGCGACGCGCGCCTGCGCCCGGGGCGCGCCTACGCGCAGACGACCCAGCAGGTGGTCTGCCGCCGTGGGCTGGACCTGCCCAGGAGTGTTGCCGAACTTGCCGGGCGCAGCCTGGAGGTGGCCGCCGACAGCAGCTACGAAGAAGCGCTGCGGGCCCTCCAGGCGCAGATTCCGCAGCTCAGCTACACCGCCAATGCCGAGATGGGTACCGAGCGCCTGCTGGTGCGGGTGGCCGAGGGCGCCCTGGACTGCACCGTGGCCGATTCGCAGATCGTGGCCATGAACCAGCGCGTGCTGCCGCAGCTGGTGGTCGCCTTTGATCTGAGCCCGGCACAGGATCTGGTCTGGTACTTTCCGCCCTGGGCCGGGGCGGTGGCCACCGCCAGCCGCCGCTGGCTGCGCAGTGCCGCAGGCCGGGCCGAACTGGCGCGGGTGGACGAGCGCTATTACGGGCATCTGGCGGAATTCGATTTCGTGGACATGCGCGCGCTCAATCGGCGCATCGAGGCTCGGCTGCCGGACTATCTGCCCCTGTTCCTGCGCGCCGAGCAGCGCACCGGCCTGCCCGCCGACCTGCTGGCCGCGGTGGCCTACCAGGAATCCAACTGGAATCCGCGCGCGATCAGCCCCACCGGCGTGCGCGGCCTGATGATGCTCACCCAGAACACCGCCGCCAGCCTGGGGGTGAAGAACCGCCTCGATCCGCAGGAATCGGTGGAGGCCGGCGCGCGCTATCTGGCCGAGCAGCACCGCCGCCTGCCCGACGAGATTCCCGAGCCGGACCGCACCTACATGGCGCTGGCGGCCTACAACGTGGGCCGCGGGCATCTGCTCGATGCCCGTACCCTGGCGCGCCGGCTGGGCCGCAATCCCGACAGCTGGGCCGAGCTGCGCGAAGTGCTGCCCCTGCTGGCCGATGAGCGCTACCACCGCGAGCTGCGCCACGGCTACGCGCGCGGTCACGAGCCGGTGCACTACGTGCAGCGGGTCCGCAATTACCGCGACGTGATCGCGCACGTGATGCGCAGCAGCTGAGGCCCCGCAGGATTCAGGCTTCGATCCTGAGCCGCAGGTCCAGGGCGCGCAGGTACTCGGCCTCGCGCTCCAGGTCGGCCTGGGTCAGCGGGTGCTCGGCCAGCCAGCCGGGCTCGGTGAGCTCGATCTTGAGCGCGCGCTTGTCGGCACTGATCCGCAGCGGCGGCCTCAGGCCGGGGCTGCGGCTGCGGTGCAGGAGCACCGCCAGGCGGAAGATCACCGCCAGTTTCTGCACCGGCGCGCGCCAGTCGGCGGGCAGGTCCTCGAGCACGCTGGTGGCAAACTTGCCGCGGTGCAGGCGGACCAGCGCCGCCAGCAGCTTCTGGTCGGTCTGGGAGAAGCCCTGCAGATCGCAGTGCCGCAGGATGTACTCGCTGTGCTTGTGGTACGAGGAGTGCGCGATCACCAGGCCGATCTCGTGCAGGCGTGCGGCCCAGCGCAGCAGCGCCGCGCAGCTGCGCGGCTCCAGCTCCCAGGCGGGCGCCAGCTGTTCCAGCAGATTCAGGGCGCTGTGCTCCACGTCGGCCGCCTGCTCGGGGTCCACCCCGTAGCGGCTGGCCATGGCGAGCACCGATTCGCCACGCACATCGTGATCCGACAGCCGGCCGAGCAGGTCGTAGATCAGCCCTTCGCGCAGGGCGCGCTCCGAGGTCTGCATCTGCTCGATGCCCAATGAATCGAAGATCCCGGCGAGTACGGCCAGCCCGCCGGCAAAGACCGGCCGGCGATCCTCGCGCAGCGCTTCGAAGTCCAGCCGGCTGACGTGGCCGCGGTCGATCACCAGCTCCACCACTTTTTCCAGCCCGCTGCGGGTGAGCTGCTCGGCGCACCAGCCGCGGCTCATCATCACCCGCCACACGCCGCGGATGGTGCCGGAGGCGCCGATCGCCAGATCCCAGCCGGATTTGCGGTAGCGCCGTTCGAGGAATTCCAGCTCCACGCTGGCCGCGAGCCGTGCGCGACGAAAGCCAGAGCGGCTGATCTCGCCGTTCTCGAAGAAACGCTGCGAGTGAGTGACGCAGCCCAGCGAGACCGATTCCATCAGCCGCGGCGCGGCGCCGCGGCCGATGATCAGTTCGGTGCTGCCGCCGCCGATATCCACCACCAGCCGGCGCGGTTGCTCGCCGCCCATGCCGTGGGTGACGCCGCCGTACACCAGCCGCGCCTCCTCGCGCCCGGCGATGATCTCGATACCGTGGCCCAGCGCCGCCTCGGCGGCGGCGATGAAGGCGCCGCCCTCCTTCATGCGGCGCATGGTGTTGGTGCCCACCGCCCGTACCCGTTCGGCGGGGATGCCGCGCAGCCGCTGGCCGAAGCGCTTGAGGCAGTCCAGCGCCAGCTGCTGGGCCTGCGGGCTGAGCCGCCGCTGCGCGTCCAGGCCGGCCGCCAGGCGCACCGGCTCGCGCAGGCGGTCGATCACGTGCAGATCACCCCCGTCGCCGGCGCGCGCGACCAGCATGTGGAAGCTGTTGGAGCCCAGATCCACCGCCGCCACTTCCACCGTGCCGCGCGCCGGCGTGGGCGCGATGACCAGGGTCAAGACCGGACTCCCTGCGCCCGGCGGTGCGGGGCCGGCCGGATTGGCAGGTCAGGCGGGGGAGGAAGGCCGTTCATTTTCGCGACTATAGCGGATGCGCCCGGCCCGGCGCGTTGACCTGCGGGCGTGATTCCCGGAACATATCCCACCCCTGCCGTGGGGCGCATCACCATCTCCGGAGTGTTCGTATGAAATCAGCGCGTTGGGGCGTACTGGCCCTCACCGCCTTGCTCGCCGTGCCCGCCCTCGCCGAAGGCGACGTCGAAGCGGGTCGCGTCAAAGCCAATACCTGCATGGGCTGCCACGGCATCCCGTTCTACAACAACGCCTATCCGACCTACCGGGTGCCCAAGATCGGCGGCATGAGTGCCGCTTACATCAGCGCCGCGCTGAAGGCCTACCGCAGCGGCGAGCGCCCGCACGCCACCATGCATTCCCAGGCGGCGAGCATGAGCGACCAGGACATCGCCGACATCGCCGCCTTCATCGCCGC
>JBKHXN010000023.1:0-17804 GCA_046565985.1 Gammaproteobacteria bacterium | reverse complement strand
ATCGGCTCACAGCTGCTCGACGTGCAGCCGTTCCTCGACGCCCTGGACCGGGTGCTGGCGCTGGTGGACCGGCTCGCCGCCAGCGGCATCGTCCTGCGTCACCTGGACGTGGGCGGTGGCCTGGGCGTGCGCTACCGCGACGAGCAGACGCTGGCTCCGGCCGACTGGGCGGCACAGCTGCTGCCGCGCCTGGCCGGGCGTGCCCTCAAGCTGTACAACGAACCGGGCCGCGCGATCGCCGGCAACGCCGGCATCCTGCTCACGCGCGTGGAAGTGCTCAAGCACGCCGAGGCCAAGAACTTCGCCGTGGTGGACGCCGCCATGAACGACCTGCTGCGCCCCACCCTGTACAAGGCCTGGATGGAGATCGTGCGCGCCACACCCGCCGGCAACACTCCGCTGCGCAGCTATGATGTGGTGGGCCCGATCTGCGAAACCGGCGACTGGCTGGGCAAGGACCGCGAACTGGCGCTGAACACCGGCGACCTGCTCGCGGTGCGCACCGCCGGCGCCTATGGGTTCACCATGGCGTCCAACTACAACACCCGTCCGCGCGCGGCCGAAGTGATGGTGGACGGCGCGCAGATGCACCTGATCCGCCCACGCGAGACCCTGGACGATCTGGTGCGCGGCGAAACCTGCTTGCCATGAGCGCGCCTCTGGTCCTGATTGATGGATCCTCCTGGCTGTTCCGCGCCTTTCACGCCCTGCCGCCGCTGACCAGTCCCGGCGGCGCGCCCACCGGCGCGGTCTACGGCATGGCCAACATGATCCGCCGCCTGCAGCGCGACTATGCGCCGCAGCGCATCTGCGTGGTGTTCGACCCCAAGGGCCGGACCTTCCGCGAGGATCTCTACGCCGAGTACAAGGCCAACCGCGGCGAGACGCCGGAAGAACTGGTCAGCCAGTTTCCGCTGATCCGCGAGCTGATCGGCGCACTGGGTCTGCCGGAGCTCACGGTGGACGGCTTCGAGGCCGACGACGTGATCGGCACCCTCGCCACCCAGGCGCGCGAGCGCGGCTGGGAGGTACTGATCGTCACCGGCGACAAGGACATGGCGCAGCTGGTGGACGGGCGGGTGCGCCTGCTCGACACCATGAAGAACCGCGTCCTGGACCCCGCCGCCGTGGAAGAAAAATTCGGCGTGCCGCCGGAGCGCATCATCGACTACCTGGCACTGATGGGCGACAGCAGCGACAACATCCCCGGCGTGCCGCTGGTGGGCCCCAAGACCGCCGCCAAATGGCTCAAGGCCTACGGCTCGCTCGACGCGCTGATGCAGCGCGCCGATGAAGTGGGCGGCAAGGCGGGCGAGAACCTGCGCGCCACGCTGGCGCAGCTGCCGCTGTCGCGCCAGCTCACCACCATCCGCTGCGACGTGCCGCTGCCGCTCGGCCTCGATGAGCTGGTACCCGCCCCGGCACGGACGGACGAGCTGCGCCGCCTCTACCGCGAGCTTGGCTTCACCCGCTGGGCCGAGGAGCTGGACGGCAAGGCGCCGGCCGTGCCGCAGAAAACCGCCGACGATGCAGGGACTGCCGCGCCAGACCCGGCGCCGCCGCAGGCGCCCCGGCAGGCCACCGACTACACGCTGGTGCTCGACGTCGAGGCGCTGGAGCAGCTGGCGCGGGAGCTGGAAGCCGCCGAGCTGATCTGCGTGGACACCGAGACCGACAGCCTGGATTCCAACCAGGCGCGTCTGGTGGGCCTGGCCTTTGCGGTGCGGCCGGGCCACGGCTGGTACCTGCCAGTGGGCCACGATTATCTCGGCGCGCCCCCTCAGCTCAGCCTGGAGCAGGTGCGTGAGCGCCTGCGCGCGGTGCTGGAAGACCCGGCCCGCCCCAAGCTCGGCCAGCATCTGAAGTTCGATCTCAACGTGCTGGTGCGGCACGGCCTGGCCGTGCGCGGCGTGGCGCACGACACCATGCTGCAGAGCTATGTGCTGGACGCCGCCGGCAACCGCCACGACATGGACACGCTGGCGCAGAAGTACCTTGGCCATCAGACCATTTCCTTCAGCGATGTCGCCGGCAAGGGCAAACACCAGCTGAGCTTCAACCAGATCGAGCTGGAGAAGGCCGCGGCGTACTCCGCCGAAGACGCCGACATTACCCTGCGCCTGCATCGGGCCCTGTATCCACGTCTGTGCCAGACCCCGGCCCTGCAGCGCGTCTATGCCGAGCTGGAGATGCCGCTGGTGCCGGTGCTGGCGCGGATCGAGCAGAACGGCGTGAAGGTGGACGTGCGCCTGCTGCGCGAGATCAGCGCCGAACTTGCCCAGCGCATGGACGAGCGCCAGACGCAGGCCTACGCCGAGGCGGGGCGCGAGTTCAATCTGGGCTCGCCCCGGCAGCTCGGCGAGATTCTCTACGGCGAGCTCGGACTGCCGGTGCGCGGCAAGACGCCCAAGGGCGAGCCGTCCACCGCCGAGGACGTGCTCGAGGAGCTGGCCGCCGAGCACCCGCTGCCACGGCTGATCCTCGACTGGCGCGGGCTGTCCAAGCTGCGCTCCACCTATACCGAGCAGCTGCCGCAGGCGGTCAATCCCCGCACCGGGCGCATCCATACCAGTTACCACCAGGCGGTGGCCGCCACCGGGCGCCTGTCGTCCTCCGACCCCAACCTGCAGAACATCCCGGTACGCAACGCCGAAGGGCGGCGCATCCGCCAGGCGTTCATCGCCGAGCCCGGCCAGCTGCTGCTGGCCATCGACTATTCGCAGATCGAGCTGCGGCTGATGGCGCATTTTTCCGCCGACCCCAAGCTGGTGGACGCCTTCCGCCACGGCCTGGACATCCACCAGGCCACCGCAGCGGAGGTCTTCGGGCTGGCGCTCGACGCGGTCGGCCCCGATCAGCGGCGCGCCGCCAAGGCCATCAACTTCGGGCTGATCTACGGCATGTCGGCATTCGGCCTGGCCAAGCAGCTCGGCATCGGCCGCGGCGAGGCGGGGGATTACATCGAGCGCTTCTTCAGTCGCTACCCGGGCGTCAAGCGCTTCATGGACCAGACGCGCGAGACCGCCCGCGAGCGCGGCTACGTGGAGACCCTCTACGGCCGCCGGCTCTACCTGCCCAACCTGCGCTCGCGCAACGCCGCGCTGCGCCAGTACGCCGAGCGCACGGCCATCAACGCCCCGCTACAGGGGACGGCGGCGGATCTGATCAAGCGCGCCATGATAGAAGTTGACGGATTTTTGCGGGAGAAGCACGCAGATATCCGCATGATCATGCAGGTTCATGATGAGCTGGTGTTTGAGGGCCCGGCCGAGCCCCTGCGCGCCCTGGCGCCGGAACTGGCGCGCCGCATGTGCGCGGTGGTGGCGCTGGACGTGCCGCTGGCGGCTGATTACGGGGTGGCCGACAACTGGGACGCCACCCATCAAGCTGACGGCAGCGTCAGCTCGGATGTCGCTGCAAACAACGCATAAATAATTGAATAACAAATGAAATTATTTTCCCGAAAATCCGGTGAACTTCCCCGGGCGGGGCGCCTCTAATCCTGCGAGTGACGATCCTCCCTTTCGTCACTCCCGCCTCTACTCCCTGGGCGGAGTTTCCGGCTCCCCCAAGCCGGAGCACGTGGCCCGGCGATTTCCCCCGAATCGCCGGGCCTTTTTTTATGTGGCGGCGGGGTTCATCCAGGCTTCCAGCCGGTCCAGCGCCTCGTCCAGCCCCTGGCGGGTGGTGGAGGAGAACAGCTGCGCGCTCACCTGCGCGGTGCCGTCCAGCTCCCGCTGCACGGCCAGCAGGGTGTTCTTGGCGGCGCCAAAGCCCAGCTTGTCGGCCTTGGTGAGCAGACAGTGCACCGGCATGCCGCGTGCCTGGCTCCAGTCCAGCATCTGGCGGTCGTGCTCGGTCAGCGGGTGGCGGATGTCCATGATCAGGACCACGCCGCAGAGGTTGGCGCGCTGCTCCATGTAGCGGCCGATCAGCCGGCCCCACTCGTTGCGTACCGCCAGCGGAACCTGAGCAAAGCCGTAGCCCGGCAGATCGGCCAGACGTCCGGCGGGCACCTCGAACAGGTTGATCAGCTGCGTGCGTCCCGGCGTCTTGGAAACCCGCGCCAGCTGCTTCTGCGCACACAGCGTATTCAGCGCCGAAGACTTGCCGGCGTTGGAGCGCCCGGCGAAGGCGATTTCGGGCCGCGCGTCGTCGGGCAACTGCTCCAGGCGCGCGCAGGACAGCAGGAAGCGGGCTTGGGCGAAGGGATTCTGTCTCATGGGGCTTGCGTGTAGAATTGCGCCCATCTTCAACGATTTCGTGCGCACACCGTTAATGGTCGCGTTCATGGCCGGGTTCCGGGCCGCCATGACGGATGCCTGCCGCGAGCTAATTTTTCGGAGTTCTCGTCAATGATGCGCCTCATGCTCGCACTGGCCCTGTGTGCCCCGCTCGGCAGTCTGGCCGCCGATCCTTTCGTCGCCGGCAAGGCCGAAGCCGGCCAGGCCAAGGCGGCGGTCTGCGCGGCCTGCCACGGCCCCGCCGGCAACAGCGCCAACCCGGAATGGCCCAATCTGGCCGGCCAGGGCTCGCGCTACACCTACGAGCAGCTCAAGGCCTTCAAGGGCGGCCAGCGCAAGAACGCGCTGATGCTCGGCCAGGTGGCCAACCTGTCCGATCAGGACATGCGCGATCTCGCCGCGCACTACGCGCTGCTCGCCCCGCGCCCCGGCGTGGCCAGCAAGGACGCGGTGCCGATCGCCCAGCCGCTGTATCGTGCCGGCGACGCCGCACGCGGCCTGGCCGCCTGCTCGGCCTGTCACGGCCCGACGGGCGCGGGTAACCCGGCGGCGGGCTATCCGCGCGTGGCCGGCCAGCACGCCACCTACACCGCCGCCCAGCTGCGCGCCTACCGCGCTGGCGAACGCAATGCCACCGCCAGCGGTCAGATCATGGGCGCCATTGCCGCCAAGCTCACCGACCAGGAGATCGAGGCGCTCGCGTCCTATCTCAACGGCCTGCAGTAATCACCTTTCTTCAAGGAGCGCCCATGTCCGGCCTGTTTCGCGGTATCGCCCTCACGCTGAGCCTGCTGGCTTCGGCGGCCTGCTCGGCCGAACCCGCTGCGGCGGAGTTCAAGGAAGGCACGCACTACAAGAAGGTGCGCGAGGCCCAGGCGCCGGCCGATCCGCGGCGCATCAGCGTGGAAGAATTCTTCTGGTACGGCTGCGGCCACTGCTACCGCTTCGAGCCGGCGCTGGAAGGCTGGGCGGCACGCCGCCCGGCAGATGTGGATTTCGTCCAGGTGCCCAACAGCCTGGGCCGGCCGGAAGGCATCCTGCACAGCAAGGCCTACTACGCCGCCGAGGCGCTCGGCGTGCTGGCCAAGATGCACCCGCAGATCTTCGCCGCCATGCACGAGCGGCGCTTTCCGCTGAACACCGAGAGCCAGATCGCCACCCTGTTTGAGACCCAGAGCAGCGTCCTGCCGGACGTGTTCGCCGCCACCTTCAACGGGTTTGCCGTGGATTCCCGCGTGCGGCGCGCCGAGGCGCTGTCGCGCAGCTACGGCATCTCCAGCACGCCCACCATCGTGGTCGGCGGCACCTACTACACCAATCCCGGCCTGGCCGGAGACTTCCAGCAGATGCTGCGCCTGACCGACCACCTGATCGCCAAGGTCCGTAAGGAACGTGGCGGCAAGTAAGCCGGCCACGGTTCCCCCAGCCCGGCTCCTCGCCGGGCTTTTTGTTGGTGTGGCGATCCTGGCCGGCGGTCCGGCAACCGGCGCGCAGCCCATCCCCCTGGCCAGCGTGGACCGGGCCTGCGACCTGATCGGCAAGCGCCTGCTGAGCGTGGACGAGGCCAAATGCAAGGCGGCGCAGTTCCAGGTGGGCGCCGCCAGCCGCGAAGGCCAGCCGCTGCTGTACCGCGACTATCTGCCGCAGAGCCAGCGCGCGCCCGGCAAGCGGGTGCTGCTGATCGGCGGCATCCACGGCGACGAGCTGTCCTCGGTGAGCATCGTCTTCCAGTGGATCGAGCGCATCGCCGGCCAGCGCTTTCAGCCCTTCCACTGGCGGGTGATCCCCTGCGCCAACCCGGACGGCCTGCTGCGCCGCCCGCCGCTGCGGGTCAACCGGCGCGGGGTGGATCTCAACCGCAACTTCCCCACCGCCGACTGGACCGCCGACGCACTCGGCTACTGGCGGCACCGCACCGGCAGCGACCCGCGCCGCTACCCGGGCCCGCATGCGCTGTCGGAGCCGGAGACGCTGTGGCTGACGCAGATGATCGAAGACTTCGATCCGCACGCCATCATCTCCGTCCACGCGCCCTACGGTGTGCTGGATTTTGACGGCCCGACCAAGCCGCCCGCGCAGTTTGGCTACCTGCGGCTGCACCAGCTCGGCACGTATCCGGGCTCGCTGGGCAACTACGCCGGCGTCAACCGCGGGCTGCCGGTGATCACCCTGGAGTTGCCCAGCGCCGGGACCATGCCCACGGCCGCGCAGTCGGCGCGCATCTGGGCCGACATGCTCGCCTGGCTGGACCGCAACCTGCGCGCGCAGCCGGGCCCGCCGCTCGCTATTCCTCCGGGCGTTCCTGCTGCTGGCGCAGATCATCCTTGAGCGTGCCGCTCCACAGCCGCGCGCCGGCCTTGTAGCCGGCGTGGCCGATGGCGTGCGCCGCCACGGGCGCGGTGAGGGTGATGAACAGCAGGATGGCCAGCGCGCGGATGCGCAGGCCGACGTCGTCGAAGTGCAGCATCACCCCCACCAATATCAGCCCGGCGCCGAAGGCCGCAGCCTTGGTGGTGGCGTGCATGCGCGTCATCAGGTCCGGCATGCGCACCGCTCCCAGCGCGGCCAGGAAGATGAACAGCGCGCCAACCAGCGTCAGGGCGTAGGACGCCCAGATCATGACGCCCCCCCACCGGCGGAGCCGCCGCGTTTCTCGATATAGCGCGAGACGGCGATGGCGGCGAGGAAGCCGGTGAGCGCCAGCACCAGCGCGGCGTCCAGCGCCGCCGGCACCTCCCAGATCAGTGCGTACGCCGCCATCATCCCGATCAGGATGCTGGCGATCAGCTCCAGCGCCACCACGCGGTCGGCCGTGGTGGGACCCAGGATCAGCCGCCCGCAGGCCAGAAACAGCGCGCCGAGCAGCAGTGCATAGATGGCATGGGTGAAGAATTCGCTCATCGCAGCAGCTCCAGCAGGCGGGTTTCCAGATCCTTGAGCTCGGCCAGCGTCGCCTGCTCATCGTCCAGATACATGACATGCACGAACAGGACGCGGCCCGGCCCGTCCACGTCCAGCGACAGGGTACCCGGCGTCAGCGAGATGAGATTGGCGAGCAGGGTGATCTCGCCCGGGGTGCAGGCTTCCAGCGGCATGCGGATGATGGCCGGGCGCATCAGGTGCGTGGGCGTCACCACGTCGTAGGCCACGCGCAGGTTGGACCTCACCATGTCGCCCAGGAAGCGCAGCAGGAAGCGGACCAGCAGGGGAATCTTGCGCGCGTAGCGGCTGAAATGCGCATCCGAGCCCAGGGCAAAGCCCAGCAGGGCATAGCCGAGCAGGAAGCCGACCGCGAGATTGCCCAGCGACACCGTGCCGGTCAGCGCCACCCATACCAGCATGAGGATGAGGTTGTAGACCAGGGGCGTCATGGCGCGGGCTCTCCGAGTACGGCGCGGATGTAGGCCTGCGGGTCCAGCAGCTGGACGCTGGCCCGCTCGGCCAGCTGCCAGACCGGCTCGGCGGCCAGGCCGATGGCCACGGTCATCAGCGCCAGCGCCAGCATCACGCCGGTCATCGGCAGGGGCAGCCGGGCGCCGGGAGGCGGCGCGTCCGGCGCGGCTTTCCAGAAGGCGTCCATCCAGACTTTCATGATCGCGTACAGCGACAGGACGCCGGTGACCAGGGTGGCCGCCACCAGCCACCAGGCATCGGCGACGATGCCGGCCTTGATGACGATGAACTTGGCCCAGAATCCCGACAGCGGCGGGATCCCCGCCAGCGACAGCGCCGGGATCAGGAACAGCAGGGCGAGGCCGGGGCGCGCCTTCCAGATGCCGCCCAGCCGGGACAGCTCATAGGAGCCGCCCAGCCGGTAGAGCACGCCGGAGAAGAAGAACAGGTTGGACTTCACCAGGATGTGATGGGCGAAGTAGAACACGCCGCCGGCGATCGCCAGCGGCGTATACAGGGCCAGGCCCATGAGCATGTAGCCGATCTGGCTGATGTGCTGGAAGGCGAGCAGGCGCCGCACCTCGGTCTGCGCCACCGCGCCGAGCACGCCGCTGATCATCGTCAGGCCCGCCGCCCACTGCAGCCAGCCGTGGGTCCAGGCCACGTCCTGGGTAAAGATCAGGGTGAAGCAGCGGAACAGCGAATACACGCCGATCTTGGTGAGCAGCCCGGCAAACAGTGCCGAGACCGCGACCGGCGGCGTGTGATAGCTGGCCGGCAGCCAGAAGAACAGCGGAAAGGCTGCGGCCTTGATGCCGAAGGCGAGCATGAACAGCATGGCGATCAGCGTCACCCGGCTGCCGTCACCGAGCTGGCCCAGCTTGACCGCCAGATCGGCCATGTTGAGCGTGCCCGCCAGGCCATAGAGCAGGCCCAGCGCGCTCAGGAACATCGCCGAGCTGAACAGGTTGAGCACCACGTACTTGAGCGCGCCGGCCATCTGCGCGCGTTCCTGGCCCATGGCCAGCAGGGCGAAGCTGGCCAGCAGCAGTACCTCGAACCACACGTAGAGATTGAACAGGTCGCCGGTGACGAAGGCCCCGGCCACGCCGGCCAGCAATACGTGCATCAGCGGGTAGTAGCCGTTGCGCTCCATGCGCTCGGCGATGCTGGGCAGCGAATAGATCGCGGTGGCAAAGCCGGTGATGCCGGTGAGCAGCACCATCACCGCGCTCAGCAGGTCGGCGACCAGGACGATCCCGTAGGGCGCCGGCCAGTCGCCGGCACGCAGCACCAGGATCTCGTGCTGCCAGACCAGCGCGAACAGCCAGACCGCCGCCGCCAGCTGCGCACCGGTACCCAGCACGGCCAGCAGCCGCTGCGCGCGCCGCGACGGCCAGGCGATCAGCGACAGCGCGCCGGCCACCATCGGGATCAGGAAGGGCAGGGCGACGGCGAGGCGGACGTCCATCAGTCCTTGACCTCGTTGAAGTCGTCCACGCCCAGCACTTCGTGGGCGCGGTGGATCAGCACCACCGCGAAGGCCAGCACACCAAAGCCGATGACGATGGCGGTGAGGATGAAGGCCTGCGCCAGCGGGTCCGCCACCGGCCCGGCGGGTGCCAGCGCGCCTTCCGCTACCAGCGCCGGCGCGCCCACGGTGAGACGGGCGGCGACGAAGATCAGCAGGTTGGCGGCGTTGGAGAGCAGGATCAGGCCAATCAGCGTCTTGCTCATGGAGCGGCGCAGCATCATGTAGAAGGCGCTGGCATACAGCCCGCCGATCACCACGGCCAGCCAGGGTTCGGTGAGGCTCATGCGTCCTCCTCGACTTCCGCCAGCGTGAGCACGAAGGTCAGCACCGCGCCGATCACCACCAGGTACACGCCAAAATCGAACAGCAGCGGCGTGCCCAGGTGCACCTCGCCGAGCAGCGGCAGGTCGGCGTGCAGCCAGCGCCCGGCGAACATCGAGCCGCCGCTCAGTGGCCCCCAGAACGCCGCCGCCAGCGCCACCAGCAGGCCGGCGCCCATCAGCGTACGCGGGTCTATGCGCAGCACGCGGCGCGCGGAGCGGATGTCGCTGGCGAACAGGTGCAGCGCAATGGCGACCGAAGCCACCAGACCGCCGATGAAACCGCCGCCCGGCTCGTGATGGCCGCGCAGCAGCAGGAAGACCGACAGCAGCAGCAGCAGCGGGAGCAGCAGCTGGGCGGCGGTCTGCAGGATCAGCGAGGTGGGCGTGCGGCCGGACATCAGCGCGACTCCCGTGCGTTGGCCGGGCGCCCGCGCAGCAGGGCAAACCCGCCCACCGCGGCCAGCGCCAGCACGAAGATTTCACCCAGGGTATCCAGCGCCCGGAAGTCCACCAGGATCACGTTGACCACGTTGCGGCCGTGGCCGCCGGCCACCGAGTTGGCGGTGAGCCAGCCGGACACCGGCGGCAGCGACGGCACGGCCAGCACCTGCCACAGCACGGCCGTGATGACGCCCCCGGCGGTGATCGCCAGCGCCGCGTCACGCAGGCGCTGGCCGCGACTGGAGAGCTGGCGCATGCGCGGCAGACGGAACAGCACCAGCACCAGCAGGATGGCGGTGAGCGTCTCTACCAGCACCTGGGTGATCGCCAGATCCGGCGCGGAGAACCAGAGATAGAGCAGCGCGATGCCAAAGCCCACCGCGCCCAGCAGCAGCACCGCACGCAGCGCATCAGAGCCCGCCAGTGCCGCGACCGCCATCACCAGCACGCCGATCCCCACCAGGGCCGGCACCAGCGCCGGCAGGCCCAGCGCCGGCCACTGCCAGGCATCGCCCAGGCGCAGCAGCAGGGTGCACAGCACCATCCCCAGACCGACGGCGAGGGTGATCGCCACATAGCGGCGCAGGTAGCCGGACTGCATGCGCTGCGCCACCCGCGCGCCGGCCCAGTCGATCAGCCGCAGCAGCGCCGCATAGCCCGCCTCCGGGCCCCAGCGATCCGCCGCCAGCCGCTCCAGGCCCGGCTGCAGGCGCGGCCACAGCAGGTACAGCCCCAGCCCCAGCCCCAGCGAGACCAGGGAGGCCATGAACGCCGGATTGACGCCGTGCCACAGCCCCAGATCGGGCGCGCTGGCCGCGCCGGCGCTGTACGCCGCGGCTGCCAGCAGGTCGGCCGCCAGCGCGCCGGGGAACAGGCCCAGGGCCAGGCCGCCGGTGGCCAGCAGCACCGGCCCGGCCAGCATCCACGGGCTGGGTTCATGGATGGCCTGCGCGGCCCGCGGCGCGCGCGGCGTGCCCAGAAACGGCCGCAGCGCCACCGCTGCCACCTGGCAGGCGACCAGCGCGGCGGTGAGGATCATCACCGCGGCCAGCCAGGGCGCGTGCGCCCAGGCAGCATCCAGCAGCAGCTCCTTGGCGATGAAGCCGAACCACGGCATCAGGCCCGCGGCCGAGGCGCCGGCCAGCAGTGCGGCGGCAAAGGTCCAGGGCAGGGCGCGGCGCTGCCCGGCCAGGCCGTGCAGATCCTTGGCGTCGGTTTCGTGCGTGAGGATGCCTGCCACCATGAACAGCGCGCCCTTGTAGAAGGCGTGTGCCAGCAGAAAGCTCAGGGCGGCGCCGGGCTGGTTGAGCCCCAGCAGCAGGGTGAGCGTGCCCAGCGCCATCACCGTGGTGTAGGCCAGCACCCGCTTGAAGGACGCGGAACGGTAGGCCATCCAGGCCGCGAACAGGGCGGTCAGCGCGCCGATCGGCACCAGCAGCGCGCCCCACAGGGGATGCTCGCCCAGCACCGGGTGCAGCCGCGCCAGCAGGAACACGCCGGCCTTGACCATGGTGGCGGAGTGCAGATACGCCGAGACCGGCGTGGGCGCCGCCATCGCGTTGGGCAGCCAGAAATGAAAGGGAAACTGCGCCGACTTGGTCAGGCAGCCGCCGAGGATCAGCAGCAGCGCCAGCCCGGCGTCGGCGTGCGCGCCCAGCGCCGCGCCCTGGGCCAGCCAGTCACTGAGCTGGTAGCTCCCGGCTGCCGCGCCCAGCACGATCAGGCCGGCGAGCATCACCAGACCGCCGGCCACGGTGACGAACAGGCCCTGGAACGCCGCACGGCGCGCGCCTTCTTCCTCGTGGTCGTAGCCGATGAGCAGGAAGGAGGTGACGCTGGTCAGTTCCCAGAACACGAACAACAGCAGCACGTTGTCGGCCAGCACCAGTCCGAGCATGGCCGTCATGAAGGCGAACAGCGTGGCGTAGAAGCGCGGGCCCTGCGGCGCGTGGGCCAGGTAGCTGCGCGAGTAGGCGACGATCAGCGCGCCGATGCCCAGCACCAGACTGGCCATGAGCATGGACAGGCCGTCGAGGCGGAAGCTCGCGCTCACCTCCAGGCCGGGGATCCACTCCCAGCTCTCCAGTCCCAGCGGTTCCACCTGCTGCCAGTGCGCCGCCAGGCCCGCAAGGCCCAACGCCGGCACCATGGCCAGCAGCGCCGGCCCGCCCAGCGGCCAGCGCCGCACCAGCGCAGGCGCCAGCAGCACGGCGGCGACGAGGATCAGGATCAGCAGCAGCAGCACGCGGCGGGGCTCCCGGTTTTGTGAGTGAATTCTTGAGGCGGGCAGCTCATAGAGGCAAGTCGCCGGGCAAAGTTCATCCGTCGCCCAGCCGGTGCCGCTGCACGCCGCGGTCAGCGGCGAAGGCGCAGGCGATCATCCGCTCGGCTACCCGGGCCGCCGCAACCGGCCGGTAGGCGCGCAGCGGACCACGCAGCAGCGGGCCGATCCAGGGGGCAAGACGCTGGCCCAGCGCCTCCGCCGGACGCTGCTCGGCGCGGGCGCCGAGCAACAGGGAAGGTTGCAGGATATGCACCGCGTCGAAGTCCAGGGCGCTCACGCCCGCTTCCATCCGCGCCTTGGCGCGGGCGTAGAACGACAGGGCGCGCGGATGGCTGCCCACCGCCGAGACCACGATGAAGCGCCGTGCCCCCGCCGCGCGGGCGGCGCGTGCCAGGGCGATCACGTGGTCCACGTCCACCTGCTCGAATGCACGGCGCGACCCGGCGGCGCGCAGCGTGGTGCCCAGCGTGCAGTAGGTGTCGTCCACTGCCGGGATGTGCCCCGCCAGCTCTGCAAAATCCACCGCCTGTTCCACCAGCCGCGGATGCGCCATGCCCAGCGGCCGGCGCACCAGGGCGTGGACCGCGGCGTAACGCGGATCGTCCAGCAGCCGCGCCAGCAGCTCCCGGCCCACCAGCCCGCTGGCACCTGCGATGAGAGCTTTGCGTTGCATGTGCTGTTCCCCTTGCGTGCCACAGTGTAGCGTTGCGGAGCCGATCCATCGCCCCGCGCCCATCATGACGTTTGCCCTTCACCCACAGCTGCAACGCGACACCTTCGCACTTGGCGACTTTGCGCTGTGCCGCCTGCTGATGATGAACGACGCTCAGTATCCCTGGTTCATCCTCGTGCCACGCCGCGCCAACCTGCGCGAGCTGCACGAGCTTGAGGAGGCCGACCTGCAGCAGTTCTGGCAGGAGTCCGGCACGCTGTCGCGCGCCCTGCTGCGCGCCTTTGCCGGCGACAAGCTCAATCTCGCGGCGCTGGGCAATGTGGTGCCGCAGCTGCACGTGCACCACATCGTGCGCCTGCACGGCGATCCGGCCTGGCCGGCGCCGGTCTGGGGCCGCCATCCGCCGCAGCCCTACAGCCCTGCCGCCGCGGCGGAGCGCCGCGCGCAACTGCTGCCGCTGCTGGGCGCGGGGTTCCGGCCCGTCGTTGATTCCGCCTTGCTTGTGCCCCCGGACGCATCTGCCTAAACTTTGTCCACGCTGCGGGCATCACCACACAAGCCAGCGAATACATCAGGGGAGTTCACCGTGCGGACCCAGAATCTCGTGTTGTGCCTGCTGTTCGTCCTTCCCCTGAACCTGGCATCAGCCGGGGACTCCAGCGCCGGCCTGTACCCGGTCCCGGACACGCCCTACCGCTCCGAGAACCGCTCCGTCTCCATGGCCGATCTGATCGCCCGCGGACGCGACACCGGCGTATGGACCGGCTCGCCGCAGGTGCAGAAGAATCGCCGCTGGTACGACGACAACTTCTACGCCACGCTCGCCGCCCGCAAGGTATGGAAGGACGGCACCAGTCCCTACACGCACGAGTTTCAGGGGCCGATCACCTGGGACATCGTGCCCATTCCGCAGGCGCCGCCGCCGCCCTGCGACCAGCCGCAGCCCACCGGCTACGATGCTGACAGCTGCCGCTACGTCAACTCGCTGTTCAAGGATCTGGAAAAAACCGACCCCGCCGCCGCGCGGCTGGCGCGCGCACAGGTGCGTCGCGGCCGTGACGTGTGGTTCAAGGGCACCTTCGGCAATCAGGACGAGGAATATCTGCACCTGGCCCGCACGGTCGGCGCCGAGAACGTCTGGTACCCGTGGATGGACACCCGCACCCGCAAGGAGCGCTTCACCCGCTGGGGCATGATCAATGACCCGGACTGCAAGGAAGGCGGTGCGCACACCAACTGGTACGACGACTGCCCAGACGCGCACAGCTCCGGCGTGCTCGGCTACCGCAAATACCTGGCAGACCCAACCACCGACGCATCCGGCAAGGTGGTCTTCAACCCGGCCAGCTCGCCCTACCGCGAAGACGAGCTGAAGAAGAACCTGCGCTACGTGCTCGGCGGACCCTGCGTGCAGTGCCACGTGTCCTTTGACCCCACCAACCCGCCCGCAGACCCCAACGCGCCCAAGTGGGAGAACATCCACGCCACCATCGGCAACCAGCACACCATGCAGCCGCTGCAGTACGTGATGGGCGTGGCCGACGATCACTTTGCCAAACAGGTGCTGGCCAACGGCCACCGCGTGGGCACCATTGATACCTCCGTGGTTGCCAGTGATTTTCAGCACAACCCCGGCACCCAGAACAACATCATGGATTTCTTCAACAAGCGCGTCTTCGAGCACGAGATGAAGCATCCCGTGACCGGAGAAGTGAAGAAGGCCAAGACCCTCGCGGTGCTCAAGGGCGGTGAAGATTCGGTAGGCGAACATCTCGCGCTGATCCGCGTGTACGTCAACATCGGCATGTGCACCGAGGAATGCTGGACGCCCAACTTCCCGGTGCCCGGCAGCTTCTTCGGTGACAAGGCAGCGCAGAAGCCCTTCCGCATCGCCCAGTGCGCGGCTGACTGCGAGGCCTGGAACTACGCCGACGCCAAGATGCCCGACCTCGCCGCGTATCTCACCACCGGCGGTCCCACCTACCTGATGAAAGCCCGCGACGTGGACGGCAAGCCCGGTGCCGCCTACGTGAACCTGGAACAAGTCCCGCAGGGCCGCAAAATCTTTGCCCGCGAGTGCGCGAGCTGCCACAGCTCCAAGATGGCGCCCGACAACATCCGCGCCGACAAGGCCGCACTGGAGCGCTATTACGAAGGCCACGTCTTCGGCAGCGAGGAATTCTGGAAGCTGGAATTCACCCGCGAGGAGCGTGAATCCGCCGCCTTCCGCGCCAAGCATCTGAGCAACGGGCGCCCGCGCCAGTTTGCCGAGAATGGCGTGTTTGGCCAGGACTGGCTGGCCAACGACGAGCCGGTTCCGTTCCACATCATCGGCACCAACAGCTGCCGTGCGATGCACGACAACCACAATCAGGGCCAGATCTGGGAGGAATTCTCCTCCGAGACCTACAAGCAGCGCCCCTCGCCGGGCAGCGTGCGGCAGGTCATCAACCGCATGTTCCCGGTCATTGGCGGCAAGGCCTGGGGCCCGGAAAAGAAGATCGAGGGCGGCCCCGGCTACCTGCGCAATTTCTCGCTGCTCTCGGTCTGGGCCACCGCGCCCTTCCTCCACAACAACGCCGTGGGCGAGCTCACCTACCTCGACGACGGCCAGACCATCGACTACACCGTGCAGGGCCGCATCCGGCAGTTCGAGCTGGCGTTCGAGGAGCTGATGCTCTCCGACAACCCGGCCATCACCCCCAGCCGCCCGCAGAAGATCAGCCGAACCGATCTCCCCATCAAGCTCGCCCCGCGCGAGGACGGTCAGGGCTTCATCAAGCTGCCGGTGCCGGCGGGCACGCCCGTGGCCCACTTCGCCAGCTCCGATCCGCACAAGCCGCTGTTCCAGAAGTGCGATGACCTGGTGGAGAACAAGGGCCACCAGTTCGGCATTTCGCTCAGCGCGCAGGAAAAGCGGGCCCTGCGTGAATTCCTCAAGCTGATGTGAGGCGCGGCCAAGGTGACGGCGGCATGAGGCGCGCGCGCGTCCTGTGGGGCCTGGCCCTGCCGCTGGGCCTGGCGCTGGCGGCCTGGGCGCTGTGGCCCCGCGCCGGCGCCGGCCCCGCGCCCGACATCCGCGAGCTGGCCGAGGAGCTGCCGGCCCAGCAGATCTTTGCCAGCCCGGCCATTGCCAGCGACGACCTGCCGCCGGCAGGCACGCGCTCACTGTTCGATCATCTGGTGGCCGAGAACGACGGCCTGCCGTACCCGTTTGAGGATCTGGTGTCGCTGCTGCAGCGCCAGCACCCGCAAGGCGAGGCGCCGCCGGCGCTGATGATTCCCCTGGGCCGCTCGCTGCTCAAGGGGCAGGCGGACTTTGAGCGCCCACGCGTGCTGGTGGCCGCAGATTTCCACGCTCCCAACAGCGGCGCCAGCCTCGGCCCGGCGCCGCGCGCCCAGCTGTTTCTGGGCTTTGTGGAAAACGCTGCCGAGATTGAAGTCATCAGCTACAACGAAGCCGCCGGGCGCTTCGAGTTCCAGCTGGTGCAGGACTACCGCGCCGACGGCCAGCCGCGCATCGTCTACGCCCGCCGCGCCATCTGCCTCACCTGCCATCAGGGCGGTGGGCCGATCTTTCCGCAGCGCCCCTGGAATGAAACCAACGGCCAGCCGGAGATCGCCGAGCGCATCCTCAAGGCGCGTGGCGGCGAGCCCTACCTCGGCGCGCCTGCGCTCAACCCGCTGGGCGTGCCCGAGCGCTACGACGAGCTCACCGACACCGGCAGCTTCATCCCCGTCACCCAGCGTGTCTGGCTGGAAGGCTGCGGCAGCGCCGACTGCCGCCGCCAGCTGCTGCGCGTGGCCCTGCACTATCTGTGGAACCCCGGCGCGCCGATTGCCGACACACCGCCCGCGCAGGCCCTGCGCGCGCTGCAGGCGGCGAGCTGGCCGGCGGCCGGCATCGCCGTGCCGGAGAGCGACATCCGCAACCGTGATCCGCTGGCGGAGCGGCGCGGCCTGACCGGGCTGGTCCGTAGCCTGTTCAACCCGGCGCACGGCGAGCCCGGAGCACTCAACAACGAAGACCTGGCCGCCTTCGAGCGCCTGCCCAAGCTGCCGGCCGAGTTGGATCCGCTGACCCCGCGCCCGCCGCGCCGCGTGCTGCGCGCCGAAGACATTGATGGCGCCTACGGCATCGCCAGCCTGTTCACCGCCGCCGACCAGCGCCTGCTGGAAAATGCCACCGATTTCCGGCGCGAAAAACTGGATCTGGCCGTGGACCGGCTGCCGGAAACCTTCTTCGCCGCCCGCCCGTTCTCGCGGGTACTGGCTCTGCAGGCCCTGCTCGCCGCGCTCGACCAGCCGGTGCCCGGCTACGCCTACCTGGATACCTCGCAGATGTCGCCGCCGCTGCTGAGCAGCATCCCGCCGCTGGAGATCAGCGCCGGCTCGCCGCTCGTGCACTTTGAGACCTACTGCTTCGCTTGCCATCGCGGCAATCCGGCGGCGCGCCTCAACTTCATGGGCGGTGAGAGCGAGGCCGAAGTGCTGGCCCAGATCCGCGGCACGCCGAGCATTCGCGACGCGCTGGACTGGGCCCGCTACCAGGGTACCGACAAGGCCGCGCAGCTGATGCCGCCGGCCGACTCGCCGCAGCACCAGCGCCTGCAGGCCGCCATTGCGGCAGGCGACCCGGCGCTGGACGAGATGCGTGCTACCGTACCCGGCCTGTTCGACTTCTGAGCCCTGCATGCGTCCCGTCCTGCCCCTGATCTGCGCCGTTGCCGGATTGCTGGCCAGCGTGCCGGCCGCAGCGGAACCCGCGTTCGCGCGGCTGTACCAGCAGGAATTCGGCTACACGCCCTCCTGCAACGCCTGCCACAAGGACGGCGGCGGCACGCCGGTGAATGCCTACGGCCAGCAGTTCAAGGACGCCGGCATGAACCGCGCCGCCTGGGCGCAGATCGCC
>JBKHXN010000022.1:0-31354 GCA_046565985.1 Gammaproteobacteria bacterium | reverse complement strand
CCGATCAGCACCCGCGCCTCGCCGGCGCGGGCCCGCAGCCAGGCCTGCTCGCGCGCCGCGTCACCCAGGCCGGAGTGAAAGCACAGCACCGTGGGGCCGAAACGGTCCTGAAAGCGCTGCACGATCTGCGGCGTGAGCCCGATCTCCGGCACCAGGATCAGCGCCTGTTCGCCGCGCGCCAGTGCGTCGGCACAGAGCTGCAGATACAGCTCGGTCTTGCCGCTGCCGGTGACGCCCTGCAGCAGGCTGGCGCGGTAGCCATCGCCCGCCCGCAGAGCGGTCAGGGCGGCTTCCTGCTCGGCGGTGAGGACGGGCGCGGCGGTGGCGGTATAGGGCACCGCATGGACGTCGGTCTCGCGCGCCCAGCCCTGCGCCGCCACCCGCTGCAGGGCGGGCGAGCGCGGTGGCTGCGCGCCGGCAGCCAGGGCGTCCAGCACGCGCCGCTGCGCCGTGAGCCGCGCCGGCAGCGTGGCCCGGGCGCTCTCGCCCGCGGCGGTGAGTACCCAGCAGCGGGCCTGGGTGGCCCGCGGCGCACGCCCGTGGCGCAGCCCGCCGGGCAGGGCCAGCGCCAGGGTCTCGCCCAGCGGGTACTGGTAGTAGTCGGCGGTCCAGCGCAGCAGCTGCAGCAGTTCGGCGGGCAACAGCGGGCGGGTATCCAGCACCGCGTCCAGTGACTTGTAATCTGCCTCCGGGGCCGTTTCACGCCGCGCCGGGCCCACCACCACACCGATCTGGCGGCGGCGGCCGAAGGGAACCCGCACCCGGGCCCCCACCGGCGGCGCCGGCAGGCCGTCCAGTCGGTAATCGAACGTCCGGTACACGGGCACCGGCACGGCAACCGTGATCAGATCAAGCGCCACGGGCTGTGGATAAGTATGTTCATGAATTCCTCCTCGACACGGCCCCGGCCGGCCCCTGCGGCAGCGCTGCGGTCCGCTGGCCGCACATCACACTTTAATTTTTTTGATAACAATGAGTTGCACCATTATGACAATAATGTCATGAAAGTCCCTCTTGACCGGAGCCTCCGGACCCGTTCCAGCGGAGTTGTGCATAAGCCTTGTCCAGGTTTTGGTCCGTGGCCGACCGGACGGCCCGGCCGGAAGCAGCGGGGGGAGCATAGCGGATGGGCGCCGCGCCGGCCTTCCGTGTCACCATTTGCGCATGCCCTGCCCCACGCCCGCCGCCCGATGAGGCCCCGTGCCGCCCTGCCCGCGCTGTTTGCCGGCGCGGTGCTGATCGGCCTGGCGCCGATCTTCGTGCGCCTGGTGGACGTGGGCCTGACCGCCGCCGGCTTCTGGCGGGTGGCGCTGGCCGCTCCGCTGCTGTGCCTGCTGTGGCGGCGCAGCGATCCGCAGGCGCCCTGGCTGCCGCCGGGCTGGCCGCTGCTGGCGCTGGCGGGCCTGTGCTTTGCCGGGGATCTGGCGCTGTGGCACCAGTCGGTGGCGCGCACCTCGGTGGCCAACGCCACCCTGATGGCCAACCTCGCGCCGGTGTTCGTCGCGGGTCTGGGCTACCTGCTGTTCCGCGAGCGCCTGAGCCGCGGCTTCTGGGCCGGCATGGTGCTGGCCCTGCTGGGCGCCGCCACGCTGATGGGGCAAAGCCTGCGCATTGACCCGGAAACCCTGGTGGGCGACCTGCTGGGCATCGGCGCCGCGGTGTTCTACGCCGGGTATCTGATGAGCGTGGCGCGGGCTCGCAGCCGCCGCTCGGTGCTGGAAGTCATGGCCTGGACCAGCGGCGTCACCGCCCTGGCACTGCTGCCGCTGACCCTGGCACTGGGCGAGCCGCTGTGGCCGCAATCGGCCCGCGGCTGGGCGGTATTGGCCGGGCTGGCCCTGCTCTCGCACGTGGCGGGCCAGGGGCTGATCGCCTACGCCATGGCGGGCCTGCCGGCGGTGCTCTCGGCGGTGGGCCTGCTGGTGCAGCCGCTGGCGGCGGCACTGTTTGCCTGGTGGCTGCTGCAGGAACCCTTCGGGCCCCAGCAGGCGCTGGGCGGCGCGGTGATCCTGGCCGGTATCGTGCAGTGCCGGCTGGCGGGCCTGCGCCGGCCGCGCCCGGCGGTTCCCGCCCCGATCCCGCAGTGAGCGCTCCCGGGTTGGCGCGGCGGCGCCGACACCGCACAATCCGCCCCGCACTCATTGTGGAGAGCTGTGCATGAACCCGTCCCCGCTGGTGGATCGCGCCGGTCTGGCCTTCACCCTGTACGACGTGCTGGGCGCCGAGCGGCTGCTGCGCTATCCGCGCTACGCCGCGCATTCACGCGAGACCTTCGACGACGTGATCGAGCTCGCCCACCGGATCGCAGTAGAGAAATTCCTGCCACATCTGCGCAAGAACGATACCGAGGAACCGCACCGCGGCGCCGACGGCAAGGTGGTGCTGATCCCCGAGGTGAAGGAGGCAATCCGCGCCGCGGTGGACGCCGGCTTCATGGGCGTGCTGGCCGACGAGAGCGCCGGCGGCCTGCAGCTGCCCTACGCGGTGGCGCTGCTGGCCGATGCGATGTTCATGGGCGCCAACGTCGCCACCGGCGGCTACCTGATGCTGGCGCGCGGCGCGGCCAACCTGCTCGCCGCGCACGGCACTCCGGAGCAGCAGCGCCTGTACATGGACCCGATCAACGCCGGGCGCTTTCTGGGCACCATGTGCCTGTCGGAGCCGCAGGCCGGGTCTTCGCTGGCCGACATCAAGACCCGCGCGCTGCCGCAGGAAGACGGCAGCTACCGCATCGAGGGCGCCAAGATGTGGATCTCCGGCGGCGACCACGAGCTGGCCGAGAACATCGTGCACCTGGTGCTGGCCAAGATCCCGGGCGGGCCGCCGGGGGTCAAGGGCATCAGCCTGTTCATCGTCCCCAAATACCACGTCAAGCCCGACGGCAGCCTGGGCGGACGCAACGACGTGGCACTGGCCGGCATCAACCACAAGCTCGGGCAGCGCGGCATCATCAACACCTTCCTCAAGTTTGGCGAGAACGGCACCTGCGTCGGGCACCTGGTGGGCCAGCCCCACGAGGGCCTGCGCGCCATGTTCCACATGATGAACGAGGCGCGCATCGGTGTCGGCACCTCGGCGGTGATGATGGCCTCTCAGGGCTATCTGTATGCACTGAACTACGCCCGTGAACGGCGCCAGGGCCGGGCGCTGGACAACAAGGATCCGGGCTCTCCGCCCGTGCGCCTGATCGAGCACGGCGACGTGCGCCGCATGCTGCTCCAGCAGAAGGCCTACGTGGAAGGCGGCCTGGCGCTGGAGCTGTACACCGCGCTGCTGGTGGATCAGGCCCAGCAGGACCCGGACCCGAAGCGCCGTGCCGAGGGCGCGCTGCTGCTCGACTTCCTCACGCCCATCGCCAAGGCCTGGCCGTCCGACTGGTGCGTGAAGTCCAACGACCTCGCCATCCAGGTACTCGGCGGCTACGGCTACACCCGCGAGTACCCGGTGGAGCAGCTGTGGCGAGACAACCGGCTCAACGCCATCCACGAGGGCACCAACGGCATCCAGGCCATCGACCTGCTCGGCCGCAAGGCACTGCTGCAGGGCGGCGCGGCGCTCAAGCTGCTGAGCCGCGAGATCAGCGCCAGCTGCGCCGAGGCCGCCCGCCATGAATCCCTGCGGCCGCTGGCCATCCAGCTGGGCCAGGCGCTGGAGCTGATCGCCGAAACCACGCAGGCGGTCGCGGTGGTGCTGGCCCAGGGCCGGGTGCAGCTGGGCCTGGCCAATGCCGTGCACTACATGACGCTGGTGGGCCACAGCGTGATCGCCTGGCTGTGGCTGCGCCAGGCACTGACTGCCACCGAGCTGCTGGCAAAAGGCCAGGGCCAGCAGGACCTCTGCGCCGGCAAGCTCGCGGCCGCGCAGTTCTTCTTCCGCCACGAGCTGCCCGCCATCGAGCCCGCCGCGCGCCTGTTGCAGAGCCTGGACAGCACCGCGCTGGACATCCCCGAATCCGCTTTCTGATATTTGACCCGGAGCCTCACATGACCACCACTACTCTCACCGTCGAACGCCGCGGCCACATCCTGATGATGGGCTTCAACCGCCCGGAAAAGCGCAACGCCATGACCCTGGACACCTACCGCGAACTGGCCGCCGCCTATGGCGAGCTGGACCGCGATCCCGAGCTGTGGTGCGGCGTGCTCTACGGGGTGGGCGATCACTTCACTGCCGGGCTCGACCTCACCCAGTGGGCGCCGGTGTTTGCCGCCGGCAAGTGGCCGGATATCCCGGCGAGCAGCATCGAGCCCTTCGGGCTGGACGAGTCACGCCGCTGCCGCAAGCCGGTGGTGGTGGCGGCGCGCGGGGTGAGCTTCACCGTGGCGATAGAGCTCATGCTCGCCGCCGACATGCGGGTGGCGGCGCCGGACACGCGCTTCGGGCAGATCGAGGTCAAGCGCGGCTTCTACCCCTGCGGCGGCGCCACCGTGCGTCTGGCGCAGGAGATTGGCTGGGGCAACGCCATGGACCTGATCCTCACCGGCCGCGAGTTCTCCGGCGAAGAAGCACAGCGCCTGGGCTTCGTGCAGCGGCTGGTGCCGGCGGCGCAGGTGCTGGACACCGCCGTCGCGCTCGCCGAGGAAATCTGCCGCCAGGCGCCGCTGGGCGTGCAGGCGGCGCTCAAGCTCGCCCGCGTGGCCCGCGTGAAGGGCGACGAGGCCGGCCTCAAGGCCATGCTGCCCGATCTGGTGCCGATCATGAAGACCGAGGATGCACGCGAAGCCGTGCGCGCCTTTGGCGAGAAGCGCGCGCCGGTGTTCACCGGCCGCTAGGGCGGACGGCGGCTGCGCATCCAGCAGGCGGCTGAGAGCAGACCGCTCAGCAGCGACAGCAGAGCGCCGATGGCGCCGGCAATGACCATGCCCACGTGGCCGAGCGAGCCGGTGCCTGGCTCCGGCCAGGCGCCGTCACGGATCAGCACCCAAGCCAGGCCTGCGAGCACCAGGGCCGCCATGCCCAGGAGCACGGCCAGGCTCTGGAGGATCCATGTGCGGATAGAAGCTGTCCTGGGCGGTTCCCGGGACACTATCCTGCCCTCCTGATCTCACCTTCCTCGCGCAGCGAGAAGGGGGTGAAGCGGGTGTGGGTGTCGTACACATCCACCCCTTCGGCGCGCTTGAGCCGCGCCACCACCCAGTAGGTGACGGGGGTGAACAGTACCTCGACCATCAGCTTGAAGACGAAGTTGAAGCCGATTACCGCCAGCAGGGCGTCGTTGGTCCACACGCCATAGAAGGCAATGGGATAGAACAGCAGCGAGTCCACGCCCTGGCCGAAGACGGTGCTGCCGATGGTGCGCGTCCACAGGTGGCGACCGCGGGTCCAGACCTTCATCCGGGCCATGACGTAGCTGTTGACGAAATCACCCACCCAGTAGCCGATCATGCTGGCGACGACAATGCGCCAGGTGCTGCCGAACACCACTTCCAGCGCCGGCTGCAGGGTGGCGTTCCAGGGCTCGGACGGGCTGGCGGGGATATGCAGGATCACTGTGCTCATCAGGCTGGCGAACACCAGCCCGCCAAAGCCGGCCCAGATGGCGCGCCGCGCGCGGGCGTAGCCGTACACCTCGGTGAGCACGTCGGCAAAGATGTAGCCGATGGGGAAGAACAGGTTGCCGGCACCAAAGCTGAACGTGCCGATCCACGGCAGGCTGAGGGTGCAGACCTTGCCGGGGCCGATCAGGTTGGAGCACAGCAATACGGTGACCAGGCCCGCCACCAGGAAATCGTAGTAGCGGAAGCTGCGGCCTGCGGCGGCGGGCAGCTTGGTGGCGGCGTCGGCGTGGCTCATGGGGTCATCCGGTTCGGGCGATGAGCATAGCGTGGCGTTGCATCGGCGTGCGGATCCCATTACGGTCTGGGCGGACCCTCCCAGAAAAACCCGCATGGCACTGAAAAACCAGGTGCAGCTGATCTGCTACCCCGACCGTCTCGGTCGCAACCTCGCCGATCTCTACAGCGTGCTGGACCGCCACTGCGGCGACCGCATCGGCGGCGTGCACATCCTGCCGCTGTATCCGTCCAACGCCGACGGCGGCTTCTCGCCGCTCACGCACAAGGAGGTGGACCCGGCCTACGGCAGCTGGGAGGACGTGGAGCGCATCAGCCACCGCTACGACCTGTGCGTGGATCTGACGCTCAACCACATTTCCGACGAGTCCCCGGAGTTCAAGGATTTTCTCGCCCACGGGCTGCGCTCGGAATACGCCGACCTGTTCGTGCGCGTGGAGGAGATGGGGCCGATCTCGCCCGACGACCTGGCCCGCATCCACATCCGCAAGGAGAAGGTGCCGTTCCGCGAGGTGCGCTTTGCCGACGGCAGCAGCTGCCGGGTCTGGTGCACCTTCACCGAGCGGCAGATCGATCTCAACTACCAGTCCCCCAAGACCTACGCGCTGATGGAGGATTACATCGCCTTCCTCGCCGCGCGGGGCGTCAAGCTGCTGCGGCTCGATGCGTTTGGTTACACCACCAAGAAGATCGGCACCAGCTGCTTCCTGGTGGAGCCGGACGTGTACGACATCCTCAAGTGGATCGACGGCATCGCCCGCGAGCACGGCGTGGAAACCCTGCCGGAGGTTCACGACCACTCCAGCTACCAGTACGCCATTTCCCTGCACGGCATGCACCCCTACGGGTTCGCGCTGGCGCCGCTGCTGCTCTACTCGCTGCTGGACGCCAACAGTACCTACCTCAAGAACTGGCTGCGCATGTGCCCGCGCAACCAGATCACGGTGCTGGATACCCACGACGGCATCTGCATCCCCGACGTGGAGGGCGTGCTGCCCAAGGCCGAGATCCAGGCGGTGATCGACAACGTCAGCGCGCGCAGTGCCGATCCGATCCTGCGCCGCTCGGCCGCCAATGTGCACAGCGTGGGCGCCATCTACCAACTCACCTGCACCTATTACGATGCGCTCAAACGCAATGACGATGCCTACATCGCCGCGCGCGCCATCCAGTTCTTCGCGCCGGGGATCCCGCAGGTGTACTACGTGGGCCTGCTGGCCGGGCAGAACGACGTGGAGCTGATGGAAGCCACCGGCGAGCTGCGTGACATCAACCGTCACCGCTACTCGCTGGAGGAAGTGGACGAGGCCATGAAGCAGCCGGTGGTGCGGCGCCTGCTCAGGCTCATGGAATTCCGCTCGCACTACCCCGCCTTCAACGGCGTGTTCCACCTGCAGTATTCCAACGACTCCAGCGTGGCCATGTGCTGGCGCATGGGGGAACTGGCCTGCGAGCTGTTCGTGGATCTGAACTTCAAGACCACGACGGTGCGCTACGTGGACGAGAAGTCCCGGCGCTGGCTGACGCTGCGCGCCTGAACAAGGCCCCGCCCCCGCCCCTTGCAGGACGGGGGCGGGGGTGGCTCAGCCGCCGGTACAGCTGGTGGAGCCGGGGTAGCGGTTCTCGTCCGGGATCACCACGTCACGGATCCAGCGTTCGATCAGCGCATGGCCCTCCACGTCCACCACGCTGCGTGCCAGGGGTGGCATGCGGGCGGCGGCGGTGGTGGCGGCCTCGCTGATGCGGAACTCCAGGATCGAGCGGGCCGGATCGCCGGGGAAGACGTCGATGGTCCGCCCGCCGCTGCCCTCGAAGCCGGTGGCGGTCGGCGACTTGCAGATGCCGTAGCTCAGGTCCATCACCCGCAGATGATCGAGGTAGTAGCCGGTGTTGGCGGCAAAGCCGCGCACGTTGTGGCAGTGCTGGCAGTTGACCTCCAGCCAGGCGCGGGCACGGGCTTCCACGTCCTCGTCGGAGTGGGCGGCAAAGCCGGCATCGCCGGGCTTGTTGAAGATGGGCAGGCGCTCCAGATTGGCGGCGATCTGGCTCTGCGGATCCACGCCCAGATCCTCGGGGCAGCCGGCCAGGCGGCCGGTGCTGCACCAGTACTGGATCTGGTTGACGCCGGCCGACTCGTGCCCGCTCTGGCCGCTTTCGCGGCTGGATTCCGAGGCGTACGGACGGTTGAGGTTGCGCACCTTGGGCCCGATCGGCGCGGTGCCCGGGTCGAGGTCCTCGTTGGCGTGGCAGCTCAGGCACTGGTTGGCGCTGGGCACCGCGTAGCTCGCCGTGCTGCCGCTGTGCAGCAGGTTGGAGTCGGGATCGGTGTAGTGCCAGGAAACCGCCGCGGTACCGCCGTTGCGCCGCAGCCGCGCCACGCGCTGCCCGCCCTCGGTGGTCTCCCAGATGTATGGCAGCCCCACCCAGCGGGCGCGGCCGGCGGAGTTGACGCGGCGGATCAGCAGACGGGTTTCGATCGCCGTCTCGGCGCCGGTCCGCTCGTCGAGGAAGGAGAAGGTCTTGGCAATGATGGTGCCGGTGGGGAACACCAGGGTGCTGTTGACACCGTCGGTGGCCGCGTCGCGGTACACCGCCTGCGTGCCGGGCGGCAGGTAGGCCACGCGGTACTTCACCGAGTAGTCGGTGAACAACTTGGTGTTGAGCGCATACGGCAGGCCGCCGCCGCGGGGCGCGCTGGTGGGGTCCTGCGGATCGGCGAACAGGTGGTACTGGTCGAGCTGCGGGCAGTCCACCGTGGCGGCGCTGAAGTTGACCTCGCCATCCTCCACCCCGGCGCCGCACAGCGCGTCCACCACTTCCGGCGGCGGCGCGGGGTCGTATTCGCCGGTCGGCACGAAGGGCGGAATCACCACCGGCGGCAGCAGCTCCAGATTGCGGCCGTACTCCGCCTCGCATTTGTGGAGCTTCAGGTTGAAGCTGGAGGCAAATTTCTGCGCATCGGTGGCGGGGAGGGAGGCCACCACCTGCATCAGGCCGGCCTCGTCCTGGCTGGCGGTGGCGGCGGCGATCACCGCCTCCAGCCCCTTGGTGCCGTTGAAGTTGGCAAAGGTGAGACTGTCGGCGCTGAAGCTGTTGTCATCGTCGATGCAGGAGGCAAACCAGAGCGGGCTCTTGCGTTTCACCGGGCTTTGCTCGGTATCGAACTTGTAGGCGTTGTAGTGGCAGGCCGGGTTGGGGTGCTCGTTGGTGTGCTGCGGCTTGTCGTTCTCGTCCTTGGGCACCGGCTGGCCGTTGGCGTCCACGGGATAGGGGCAGTCGGCGTCCAGCGCGTCGAGCAGGCCGTCCCAGACAATGTGCGCACCGCGGTAGCCGGTACCGCCGGCGGCCACGCAGGTAGCGGCATTGCGCGGGTCCAGGCACGCGGCCTGGTTCTTCAGGCCCACCAGCGCCGGCAGCACGCGCGCCACGTCGCCGTTCTGCAGGTCGGTGGTGGTCGGGCGCGGCAGGCCGTTGCCGTTGTTGATGAAGGTGTTGCGGAAGATGTGCATGCCTTCGGTGTAGAAGTCGATGCGCCGCTCCGCGGGCCGCCCGGCGCCTTCGGGGAACAGTTCATAGCTGGCGTGGATGATGCCGCCGGTATTGTTGTTCTCGAAGGTGTTCTCGAACACGTCGATGCGATCGTAGGACAGCGTGATCATGCCGCTGCCCGGCGGCACGTTGGCCACGAAGCCGCCGGCGGTGAAGTTGTAGGTGTTGTTGTTGCGCGAGATGTTGCCGTACATGCGCGAGCGGTCACCGTACTGGCGCAGGTTGTCCAGGTCGTAGATCAGGAAGCCGCCGGTGTTGCACTCGGCGATGTTGTTCTGGTACTCGCCGCCCTGCACGTTCTCGATCTCGAAGCCGAAGACGTTGTACACCGCACGGCTGTTGCGGATGATCGCCGTGTTGGTCTGGCCGACGTAGATGCCGGCGTCCGATGCGCCGACCGATTCGGCCTCGTCGATCAGGATGTTCTCCGAGGACACCGGGTAGATGCCGTAGCGGCCGGATTTCTCGCTCACCGTATAGTCGGGGGAAGTGGTATCGGCCCCGGGGAACTGGTTTTCCGGCGCGTTGGGGTTGAGGGTCGGCGGATCGGTACAGGGCACCGGCGTGGCCAGGCGTTCCAGATAATTTTCCGCGCTGACCGGATCGGGGCTCTGCTGGCCGCCGTTGGACGACCACAGGGCACGCACGCGGCGCAGCGTTCCGTGATTGACCGCGCGCAGCTCGAAGCCGTTGCCGCCGCTGTCGAGCACGGTCAGGTCCTCGATGACGATACCGGCCACGCTGCTGATGAGGATGCCCTCCGGCGAGGAGGTGTTGTTGCGGAACGACAGGGCCGTCTTGTCGCGCCCGCAGCCCTTGATGGTGACGTCCTCCACCTGGTTGATGAGCAGGGTCTTCTTCAGGTCGAAGTAGCCGCAGTCGAACTGGATCACGTCGCCGGGGCTGAGCTGGGTGCTGGCGCTGAGCATCTGCTCGGTGGCGTCCTCGCCGGGGGTGATGAAGAACACCCGGCCCGGCATCTTGACGCGGAAGCTCAACGGCGCCGACTGCTGGCCGTCCGGGTTGATCACGCGCAGCGTCCAGTTGCCCACCACGTTGAGGTTGTTGAACGCGTAGCGCAGCTGGGTGGCGGAATCACGGATCAGGTCTTCCGCCACGCTCGCCGAGGGCAGGCCCTCGGGGTTGGTGAAGGCCAGGCGCGCGCCTTCGGCAAAGTTCTGGCCGGTCACGGTCAGCGTCTGCGGCAGCGCGGCGGCCGGCACCGGGTCCGGCGTCACCGCGGTGACGACCGGCGCCGGGGCCACCGGCACCGGGCTCACCGCAGGGCTGCCACCACCCCCGCAGGCCGACAGCAGACCCAGGCCCAGCAACAGCGGCCAGAAACAGCGAAACAGCGAAACAGCGGATTCCCCAAACAGGACATGGCGCCTACCTCCGTGATCGTGCAAGGGACGCGCAACCTGGCGCAGCCCTCATGTTATGCGCCGATTGTAGGCCTCCGGCGGGGGTGGCCGGATAGTAAATGACGCCTATCGGCGCCCCGGCGCGGCCCGGGCGGGCCGGGGGCTCAGCCGCGGCGGTGCACGGCCAGGGGGGCGAAGGCCTGGTCCACCGGCATCAGCGACAGGGTGTTGATGTTGACGTGCGGCGGGCGGCTGGCCACCCAGTGCACGGTCTCCGCCACGTCCTCGGCGCTGAGCGCCTCGGCCCCGGCATAGACCTGCCCGGCGCGGTCGGCGTCCCCGTGGAAGCGCACCTGCGAGAACTCGGTGCCGCCGCTGAGCCCAGGCTCGATATTGCTCACCCGCACCGGCGTGCCGAGCAGGTCGGCGCGCAGGTTGAGGGAGAACTGGCGGACGAAGGCCTTGGTGCCGCCGTAGACATTGCCGCCGGGGTAGGGCCACTCGCCCGCCGTGGAGCCGATGTTGATGATGTGCCCGCGACCGCGCGCCGCCATACCCGGCAGCAGGGCCCGGGTGAGGTAGAGCAGGCCCTTGATATTGGTGTCCACCATCTGTTCCCAGTCGTCCAGGCGGGCCTGGTGCGCGGGTTCCAGGCCCAGCGCCAGACCAGCGTTGTTGACCAGCAGGTCCACCGCGGCGAAGGCGGCGGGCAGCCCCGCCACGGCGGTTTGCACCGCGGCGCGGTCGCGCACGTCCAGGGGCAGGACGTGGCAGGGCGTCTCCAGCGTATCGGCCAGGGCCTGCAGGCGCTCGGCGCGGCGGCCGGCGAGGATCAGCCGCGCGCCGCCACGCGCAAAGCGCTGGGCGATGGCGGCGCCGAAGCCGGCGCTGGCGCCGGTGACCAGGACGATCATGCCCGGCGCTCCGTCTCGGCCTGCCGGGCGCGCGCGATGGCGGCGCGCACCTGCTTCGGCGCGGTGGCGCCCAGGTGATCACGCGCGGCCAGTGAGCCGTCCAGGGTAATGCAGGCGAACACGTCCTCACCCACCAGCGGCGAGAACTGGCGCAGCTCGGCCAGCGACAGCTCGGCGATGTCGCAGCCCTTCTGCACGGCAAACGCGACCGTGGCGCCTACCGCGTGGTGCGCATCACGAAACGGCAGGCCCTTCCTCACCAGGTAATCGGCAAGGTCAGTGGCGGTGGAATACCCACGCGCCGCCGCCTCGCGCATACGCTCACGGTTGGGCTGCAGGTGCGGCACCATCTCGGCATAGACCTGCAGACAGGCGGTGACGGTGTCCACCGTGTCGAACAGCGGCGGCTTGTCTTCCTGGTTGTCGCGGTTGTAGGCCAGCGGCTGGGCCTTCATCAGCACCAGCAGGGCATTGAGGTTGCCGATCACGCGGCCGGTCTTGCCGCGCACCAGCTCGGGCACGTCGGGATTCTTCTTCTGCGGCATGATGCTGCTGCCGGTGCAGAAGCGGTCGGGCAGGCTGATGAAGCCGAACATCGGCGTGGACCAGAGGATCAGCTCCTCGCTCCAGCGCGACAGGTGCACCAGGATCAGGCTGCACGCGGCGCAGAATTCGATGACGAAATCGCGGTCGCTGACCGCGTCGAGCGAGTTCTCGCTCACCCCATCAAAGCCCAGCTCGCGGGCGACATAGGCGCGGTCGATGGGGTACACGGTGCCGGCCAGCGCGGCGGAGCCCAGCGGCAGCACATTGACCCGCCTGCGGGCATCGAGCAGGCGCGCGCGGTCGCGCAGGATCTGCTCGCGCCAGGCCAGCAGGTGATGGCCGAAACTCACCGGCTGGGCGATCTGCAGGTGGGTGAAGCCGGGCATCACGGTATCGGCCTCCTGCTCGGCCAGGTCCAGCAGCGCGGCGGCGAGCCGGGTCAGCAGGACGTCGAGACCGTCGATCACGTCGCGCACGTAGAGGCGCAGGTCGGTCGCCACCTGGTCGTTGCGGCTGCGGCCGGTGTGCAGGCGCTTGCCGGCCTCGCCGATGCGCTCGGTCAGCCGCGCCTCGATATTCATGTGCACGTCTTCCAGCGCCTGCCGCCATTCGAAACGACCGGCCTCGATCTCCTCGAGGATGGCGTCCAGCCCCGCGCGGATCGCCCGTGCGTCCTCGGCGCTGATGACCCCGACATGGGCGAGCATGGCGGCGTGCGCCTGCGAGCCACGGATATCCTGGCGGTACAGACGCTGGTCGAAGCTCACCGATTCGGAGAAGCGCTCCACCAGCGCGCTGATGGACTCCTGGAAACGGCCGCCCCAGAGTTTGGAGGTGCTCATGCGATACGTAGCCTGGCTTGACAGGCGCGCATTATAGGCCGCCCGTGCCGGCAGTCCCCTGTGGCTAGCGCTCGGTGTAGTTCAGGTCCTTGCCGTAGGTCTCGCGCAGGCGGTACAGCGCCAGGTAGGCCAGGCCGAATACCACCGCCCCCACCAGCAGGGTGGCCGGCACCAGCCCCAGCAGCGGCCACAGCGCCAGTACGCTGAGGGTCACCGGCACCGTCATGGCGCGCACGATGTTGGGCACCGAGGTGGAGACCGTGGCGCGGATGTTGGTGCCGAACTGTTCCGCGGCCATGATGATGAAGGCGGTCCAGTAGCCCTGCGCCAGGCCAATGGCGAACATCAGCAGGCAGTACGACTCCACGCTGCCGCTGTTCATCAGCGCCAGCACCAGGGCCAGCAGCAGGCTGAAGCACAGGTAGAGAATCTTCTTGCGGCTCTGCATCCACTCGCTGAGCAGGCCCGAGGCGCCACTGCCGATCGCCAGGCCCAGCGCCTGATAGCGCAATACCGCCGCCACCGTGAGCGGCTCGGCAAAGCCCAGCGCACGGCCGTACTCCGGCGCCAGGTTGACGAACAGCGCGGAGATGTACCAGATCGGCACGCCGATGGCGGTGACCGCGGCAAACTTGAGCAGCGTCGGCCAGCGCCCGAACAGCAGGCGCAGGTCTCCCTGCCGCAGGGCCTGCGATTTCTGCTCCTCGAACATCGCGGATTCACGCAGCACGATCCAGCGCATGCCCAGCACCAGGAAGCCCATCACGCCGCCGGCGAGGTAGGCCATGCGCCAGTGCAGTTCGGCGCCCACGTAGGAAGCGGTGAGCGCGCCCAGCAGGCCCAGTACCGCGATCACGGTGGTGCCATAGCCGCGCAGGTGGCGCGGCAGCAGTTCCGAAACCAGGGTCACCCCGGCGCCGAGCTCCCCGGCCAGACCCACGCCGGCCAGGAAGCGCAGCACCGCGTACTGCTCCACGTTGACCACGAAGGCGTTGGCGAGATTGGCCAGCGAGTAGAGCGTGATGGTCGCCAGCAGCGCGAAGCGCCGGCCCATGCGATCGCCCACCACGCCCCAGAAGAAGCCGCCGAGGAGCATGCCGATCATCTGCAGGTTGAGCAGGGCCACGCCCCAGTCGGTGTTGTCCTGTCCGGTCAGGCCCAGCTCGGTCAGCGAGCTCACCCGCACCACGCCGAAGATGACGATGTCGTACAGGTCCACGAAATAGCCCAGCGCCGCGGCGGCGACCGAGAGCACGAACAGCGGCTGCTGGCGGAGGTTCATCATCAGGCGCTCATGTACAGGCCGCCGTTCACCGGGATGTTGGCGCCGGTGATGTAGGCGGCATCGGCGTGGGCGAGAAACACCACCACGCGCGCAATGTCGGCCGGGCTGCCCAGGCGCCCGGCGGGAATCTGCGCGCAGATCTTCTCCAGCGCCTCGGGCTTGACCGCGGCGGTCATCGGCGTGGCGATGTAGCCGGGTGAGATCGTGTTGACCGTCACCCCACGCGCCGCGCCTTCCTGCGCCAGCGCCATGGTGAAGCCGTGCATGCCGGCCTTGGCCGCCGAGTAATTGGCCTGGCCGAACTGCCCTTTCTGGCCGTTGACCGAGCTGATGTTGATGATGCGGCCGAAGCCGCGCTCGCACATGCCGGCAAACAGCGGCCGGGTGCAGTGGAATACGCTGTCGAGATTGCTGGCCATGACCTCCCGCCACTGGGCCAGGCTCATGCGGCCGAAGCGCGCGTCGCGGGTAATGCCGGCGGCGTTCACCAGCACGTCCACTGCGCCCAGTGCGGCCTCGATGCGCGCCAGCGCGGCCGCGGCGGCATCGGCATCGGCCAGATCCGCAAGCTCCGCGTGTACGCTCAGGCCGGCATCGCGCAGGGCCTGCTGCCAGTCCGGCAGGCGGGGCGCGTCGAGCGGATGGCCGATGGCCGCCACCCGCCAGCCCGCCTGGGCGAGCTGGCGGCAGATCTCGGTGCCGATGGCGCCGGTCCCGCCGGTGACCACCGCGGTGGCTACGGCCATGCTTCAGTTCCCTTTCTTGCGTTTGCCGGCGTAGGCGGCGGGCACGCTGTCGTCAAACTGGCGCTGCAGCGTGCGGTTGGCGTTGATCAGTTCCAGGCTGATGTCGAATTCCAGCGTGAGCGGTTCCGAGCGGCGGCCGTCGGGGGCGATGGCCATGGCCGTGAGCGTCAGCGGCGCGGCGACGTAGACCGGCTTGCGGTACAGCGGCGAGCCCGAATCCGGCGGGCTGCCGCTGGTGGTATAGACGATGAACGCGCGCGGGTCGCTGGCGGTGAGCCGTACCTGCTGGGGCTGCTCGAATACCCCGCCGGCCGGCTCGGCGCGCAGGCTCAGCGGCTCGGGCGCGGGGGCGGCAGCACTCCACTGGAAGCGGGCCAGCGGCGAGGCCATGCCGGTGCGCGCATTGCGGGCGTAGCAGCTCAGCAGGCTGCCGCTGCGCAGGTCCACCTGTGCCAGCCCGCGGGTGGCATGGGTGGGGTCGAGCCCGTTGGCGGCGCAGTGCACGGTGGCTTCCGCGGGCTCGGCGCGCAGGGTGCTGCCGTCCTGCACCAGCTGCGGCGGCCCGCTGTTGGGGATCGGCTCACCGGCGGCGCGCAGGAAGCGGATCATCGCGTCCATCGGCCCCGGCACGCGCGGCAGTTCCAGGTGGTCGTACCAGGTGCCGTTCTCCACGTTGTAGGCGAGGTTGTAGGCGCCTTCCAGCGCCGAGCTGTGCTCGAAGGGTCTGGGGAACAGCACGTCGCCCCAGCCGGTGCCGTCGTAGAGCGTCATGTAACGGGTGGGGCCGGGCGTCTCGCCGCCGCGGTTGAGCTGCTCCAGCCAGGGACTGCCGGGATAGAGCTCGTAGGCCACCACGCGGTTCTGGCCGCGGGTGTCGGAGGCGGCCGTCCATACGCCGTCGTTGGCGCCGCAGGCGCCGATGAAGTTGCGTACCTTGTGGTAGGCGTTCTCCTGCTTCATCCACTGCCGCACCAGGGTCACGCCCAGCGAGTGGCCGATGATGTCCACCTGATGGATCTCGCGGCCGGATTTTTCCGAGAGATACCGCAGCACCGCCGTGACGAAGCGGTCGAGGCTCCTGACCGAGAGATCGGCGCTGTCGAAATAACGCACGTTGTCCCAGCCGTAGCCGGGCGCCCAGAGTTCATCCGGGGTATAGCCGGCTTCCAGAAAATGCCGGCGCGCCGGCAGCCAGTAGCGCGCCGAGACGGTGTTGCCGTGCACGAAGATCACCGGCGTGCGGGTGACCCCGCCGCCGCCGCCGCCAAAGCCCACCATCGGCTGCTCGGTCTCGGACGACAGCGGCGGCTCGAAGTCCTCCGGGAAATCCCGCAGCGCCGGTGGCTCCATGCCCAGCCGCGGCAGCAGCCACTCGCGCGGCGCGCAGGCGCCGAGCAGGCCCAGCAGGCAGAGGATGCAGATCAGCCGTGAGGTGGACATGGTCAGGGCGCCCAGAACAGATAAACCAGCCGCAGTTCGAAATAGGGCGAGGCCGAGACGGCCGCCGCCTCCTGCACGCCGAACAGCCGCGCGGGGGTATCGGCGATGTCGTTGCCCGGCTCGTCGCGCACGCAGGGGTTCTGCACGCAGGTGTCGAAGATCACGTCGATCTCGCTGCCCCGCCCGCCCACCGGCTGGGCCATGCGCAGCTGCAGTACGGTGGACGCGCGGTACACGTAGTAGATCCCCGCGGTCAGCAGCCGGCCCTGGGTGCCGCGGTCGGCATAGGGGCCGGGGCGTGGTTCGAGGAAAAACTGGTCGGAGCCCGGGTTGTCGCAGACCTCCTGCGAGACCAGGCGCACGCCGAGGCCGTTGTTGGTGTTGTCGCAGGCGCTCTGTGGCGACAGCGGCTGGTCCTTGAAGTTGATGCTGACCTTGTCGAAGTAATTGGGCCCCACCGACTCGCGGTAGGAATAGCCCAGGTCCACAAACCAGCGCTCGCTGAACTTCCAGGCGAAGTTGATCTCGGCGTTGCGCACGTCGGCCACACGCGTGGGCGTGAGGCCGCCGAAGGAGGGGGTGTCGTTGTTGTCGTTGAACTGATAGGCCACGGTGCCGTCCACGTACAGCCGCCCGAACAGCTCGGCGTGCAGTGCCAGCTGCGGGATATAGCTCCAGTAATTCGTACCAATGTTGAGCGCGGCCCGGGTGTCGTAGTCGCCGATCGGGAATTTCACCGTGGTGGCGAACAGGCCGTTGAACTTCAGCGGCCCGTAGCGGTGCTCCTTGCCGTAGATTCCGCACAGACCGAACAGATCGCCGATGCCGTTGGCGCCCGGACGCTGCCCGAACAGGCGCACCCGGTTGGCGATGGCGCCAGTGTTCTGCTGGTAGCCGAGCACGCCGATGGCGCGGCAGAACTGCGGACGGTCGGCCAGGAACCCGATCCCGGTATCGCGGAACAGATTGCCGATCCACAGGAACTTGACCAGGCCCAGCGCCGCGTCGGTGCTGTCGCCGGCCGGGACGAAGGGCCGGCCCAACTCGATCTTCTCGCCGTCGCGGTTGTAGATGTGCTCGATCTCGGTGGTGATCAGCGTGAACTCGGTGTACTGCCCCGGCGGCAGTCGCGAGTACTCCGACAGGTGGGGCGTGAACACGATGCCGGCCTGCGCCAGCGGCGCGGCCAGCAGGCAGACCGCGGCGAGGATCAGTTTTCGCAGCCGGTGCATGTGAATGCATCTCCCTGGCCGAAGTTGAAGCGCAGCGTGAACAGCAGCCGCTCGGATGCCAGCGTGCGCGCCGGGCCCATGCCGTCCACGCGCACCGTCTCGCCCGGCGTGATCTGGCAGCCGGTGGAGCCCGGCGTGCAGCCGGCCGGCTGGCGGTTGCGGAAGGGCAGGTCAAATTCGCCGCTGCGGCCGGACAGCGGCTGCACCCAGTGCAGCCCGGCGAGCCAGCGCTGCGAGATGAAATACGACACCGACAGCCCGGCGCTGCGCAGCCGGGTGCCTTCATCCTGGTAGCGGCCGGGGACCGCAAAATTGTCGGACTCCGGCGTGGTCTCGGGCGGGGGCGGCATGTTGGGGGCAAAGCGCGGGTTCTCGTAGAGATTGGCGTCCCCCTCGCGGCCGCTGGCGAAGGCGCCCAGATACAGCCCGCCCCCCACGTGCTGGGCCAGGCTGAAGTCCCAGAAGGTATCGTCGCCCTGCTGCACCGGCATCAGCCCGCCAAAGGCCGGATCCTGATTCTTGAAGTAGGCGCGCCGTCCCAGCGCGGCATCCACAAAGGCGCCGCGCCAGGGCTGGGCGTGCAGGGCCAGCTGCAGGTGCGCGGCGGCGGTGTTGGTGCCGGCGCTCACCGGCGCGTCGCGGTCGTAGTTGCCAAACGGCGCGCGCACGCCAGCGAGCAGCAGCACCGCCAGCGGCGCGCGGCGGCGCTCGCGCCAGTCGGCGGAGCCGTAGAGAAAACTGCCGAACTCGAATTCCAGATCGCCGATGCCGCTGCCGTTGTTGCGCAGGTCATCGGCCTCGGTGCGGGCGTCGTCCTCGGTGTTGGCGACAAACTCGGCCAGCGCGCCCTCGGTCTGCACGCGCGCGTGGCGCAGGCGGATGCTGGCGGTGTGCAGGCGGGTGGAGAAGAACGGCAGCCCGGCGGCCTCGAACATCGGGAAGTACCAGCTGAAGTCGGCGTGCAGGCGGCGCGCCGGCAGCTGGCTGCTGCCGGAATTGGGCGCGGCGCTGTCCTGCTCGCGCCCGGCCTGGTCGTAGCTGCGGTCCGCCTCGTCCTGCTCGTAGCCGCCGCTGAAATACAGCGCCGGATAGAGCGGCATGTAGCGGCCCATCTGCGGCAGCGGATCGGCGGCCTGGACAGCCGGTGCCAGCAGCAGCCCCGCCAGGAACAGGCAGCGTTTCATGCACACTGCTCCTGCGGCGCGCTGCGCGCGTAGAGACGGCGGATCTCGGGCCGGGCGAGCTTGCCGGCGCCGGTCTTGGGCAGGCCGGGCAGGAAGAAAAACTCCCGTGGCACCTTGTAGCCGGCCAGACGCGATCGCAGCTCGGCGCGCAGGGCCTCGGCATCGGGCGCGTGCCCCGGCTGCATCACCACCGCCGCCAGCCCCACCTCGCCCCATTTGGGGTGCGGGATGCCCAGCACCGCGCACTCGGCCACGCCGCGGCACTGGCCGAGCGCGGCCTCGACTTCCAGCGGATAGACGTTCTCGCCGCCGGAAATGAACATCTCCTTGGCACGCCCGGCGATGAAGTACAGGCCCTGGGCATTGCAGCGTGCGAGGTCGCCGGTCCATAGCCAGCCGTCGCGGCACGCGCGGGCCCATTCCTGCGGGCGCTCGAAATAGCCGGCGCACAGATGCGGACCGCGCAGGGTGAGTTCGCCGATCTCGTCGACCGCGCAGGGATGGCCGTCGGCGCGGCGGATCACCGCCTCGGTGCCCGGCAGCGGGCGGCCGACCGTATCCGGCCACTGCGCGGCCTCGGCGGGACGGGTGACGAAGCAGTTGACGCCGGCCTCGGTCATGCCGAAGCCCTGATGCAGCGGGATACCGCGCCTTGCGTAGGCCTCGCGCAGGGCGGGCGGACAGGCCGCGCCGCCGGAGATGGCCCAGCGCACCTGCTGCAGGTCTGCGCGCGCAAAGTCGGGGTGCTCGGCGAGCATCTGGTACATGGTCGGCACCATGAACAGGCGTGTGGCGCCGTGCGTGGCGGCGAGCGCGAGGTACTGTCCGGCGTCGAACTGCGGCATCAGCACCACCCGGCCGCCGGCGTAGAGCAGCGGCGTGGCCAGCACATTGAGCGCGGCGTGGAAGCAGGGCGTGACCTGGATGGCGCAGTCCGCGGCCGTCAGGCTCCAGGCGTCCACGGTGCGCACGCAGTTGCCCAGCGTCTGCCGGTACGGCAGGCACGCGGCCTTGGGCAGGCCGGTGCTGCCGCCGGTGAACAGCAGCATGTGGAGATCTTCCGCGCCCAGGCCGGCCGCCGGCAGCGGCTCGGCCGGCGCGCCGGCCAGCCAGTCCTCGTAGGCGTCCAGCCTCTGCACCGGGCAGCGCAAACCGCTGGCCAGCCCGGCATGACGGGCATCCACCAGCAGCAGGGCAGGGCGCACATCGTCGGCGAGCTGCTGCTGTTCCTGCGCGCACAGGCGGTAATTGAAGGGGGTGTAGATGAACCCGAGCTTGGGTGCGGCCAGCAGCAGATCGAAATGGGCGACGTGGTTCAGCGCCAGGATGCCGACGCGATCGCCCCGTCTCACCCCCGCCCCCTGCAGGCGGCGTGCCAGACGCGTGGCGCGCTGGTCCAGTTGGGCGTAATTCAGCCAGCGTCCTGCACACCACAGCGCAGGGCGGTCGGGCGTGAGCTGGGCGCGCCAGTGGATGAGATCGGGGTTCATTTGCGCAGCCGGACACAGAGGGCATTCCAAACATAGCCGATACCGGCCGTGCACAGAATGCTGACATCACCGTCATGTAAGCGGCCCTGGTCGCGGGCCAGCTTCAGCGACAGCAGCGGGTCCACCTGGCCGACGTGGCCGTAGTCGCTGAGGTAGATCGTGCGCTGCGCCGGGATCCCGGTGCGGCGCAGGATCTCCTCGTGGGCGCTGCGCTTCATGTGCAGGATCGCCAGGTGCGCGGCGTCCTGGGCGCGCAGGCCCGAGCGCGCACAGGCCTGCTCGATCACCGTGGTGAAATTGTCCAGCGACCGGCGCTCCATGCGCGCCTTCATCCCCGGCGCGTCAGGGATATGGAAGCGGTAGCGGTGCAGGTTGTCCGGCGTGGCCGGCTCGCGCGTGCCGCCTACCGGCACGATCACGTCCTCGGCGAAGCTGCCGTCGGTGATGAAGGCCGAGCCGAGAATCTCGAAGCCCGGTCCCTCGCGCGTCACCACCGCCGCGCCGCCCCCCGCGGCAAGATTATTGAGAAAGCGCGTGGCCGGATTGGCGTAGTCCACCAGGTCGCTGTTGCGGTAGCCGCCGGCGATGAGGATGGTGTTCAGATCGGCGTCGGCCAGCAGCAGGTCGCGCGCGAGCTTGAGGCCCAGCACCGCACTGCCGCATTTCTGGCCGATGTCGAAGGCGTAGGCGCGCGTCGCGCCCAGCGCGTGCGCGGCATGGATGCCGGCGGTCCACACCGGATACTCCTTGTGTTCCTCGGTGATGGAGATCAGCAGGTCCAGCTGCCCGGCCTCGACGCCGGCGTCGGCCAGCGCCGCTTGGGCGGCACGGATGCCCATGAGGTTGGTGTGATCCTCAGGGCCGGCGACGGTCTTGCGCGTGATGCCCATTTTGCTGCGTACGATCGCCTCCGGCACGCCGGATGCCGCGGCGATGGTCGCGGCGCTGTGGTGGTGCGCCGGCAGATGGATGCCCAGCCCGCGCAGGATCATGGCCGCCGCAGCCCCAGTGGCAGATCCGCCACGCAGGACCGTCGCGGTGCGGCTCCGGCGCCGTGCGGCGGGCGTCCCGGGGTCGTGGGCTGTTTATGATATGACACCTGAATCATACGTCAGTTTTACAAAAGAATGGTTGCCTCTGTCAATCCCCGTCCTGTCAGGTCGTCCGGGGGCGGGGCCAGCCGCACGGCCCGCCCACATGCCGCAGAATAGCGGCTCGCCTGCCCCACCCCCGCCCATGAGACGGATCCCCCCGCAGTCTGCGGCGCAGCTGGACCTGATCCCCAATTTCTGCACCCCGGGGGCGGTCATCGTGCTGGCCTTCATGATGCAGCTGGTCGCCCTGGTGCTGGTGCTGATGAGCAGCGTCAGCGGCGTGCAGGCGCTGGGCCGGCTGGCGCTGATCTCCTTCTATCTGCAGTGGATCGGCCTGTGCAGCGCCGGCCTGCTGTGCTGGGCGCGGCGCTGGCTGCGCCTGGCGCGCCCCGGCGTGGTGTTCTTTGTCTGCTGGGGCATGCTGGTACTGCTGGTGATGCAGTTTGCCGACATCGCCTACAACCTCGCCGGCGCCTTCACCTGGGTGGATCTGCAGATCACCGAATCGCGCACCGGCTTCATCCTGCGCCATACCGGCATCGCCGCCATCGTGGTGTTTCTGATGCTGCGCTACTTCTGGGCACGCAACCAGTGGCAGCAGCAGGTGCACGCCGAGGCGGAGAGCCGCTACCAGGCGCTCACCGCGCGGATCCGCCCGCACTTCCTGTTCAACTCGCTCAACAGCATCGCGGCGCTGATCCGCGGCCAGCCGGCGGCGGCAGAGGACATGGTGGTGGATCTCTCCGACCTGTTTCGCGCCAGCCTGGAAAAGCGCCAGCAGACCGGGCCGCTGAGCGAGGAGATCGGCCTGTGTCTGGCCTACCTGCGCATCGAGAAACTGCGCCTGGGCAAGAAGATGGAGGTGGACTGGGACATCCCCGACCAGCTCATGGACTGGCCGGTGCCGATGCTGGTGATCCAGCCGCTGCTGGAGAACGCGGTGTACCACGGCATCTCCCTGCTCGACGAACCCGGGCGCATCACCATCACCGGGCGCGAGCTGGACGGGCGGCTGGTCATCACCATCGAAAACCCGCTGCCGACGCGCGGCCCGGCGCAGCGCGAAAACCCCGGCAACCGTATCGCCGTGGACAATATTGCCCAGCGCCTCAACCTGATTTACGGTGACGGCGCACGGCTCGAACTGGGGCAGGAGCTGGGGCTGACGGCGCCGGTCTTCCGCGCGCGCGTCTACCTGCCCCGGGCCCCGGTGCAGGAACAGAAAGAGGAGCGGCAATGAGAGTGGTGATCGTGGACGATGAGCCGCTGGCGCGTGAGCGCCTGCGCCGACTGGTCTCGGATTTTCCCGGCTACGAGGTAGTGGGCGAGGCCGGCGACGGCGAGACCGCGCTGGACCTGATCTACGAGGAAGAGCCCGACCTGGTGCTGCTGGACATCCGCATGGGCACCATGGACGGCATCCAGGTCTCCCGCCTGCTGCAGGAGCTGGATCTGCCGCCCGCGGTGATCTTCACTACCGCATATTCCGAGCACGCGCTGTCGGCCTTCGACGCCAACGCCCAGGGGTATCTGCTCAAGCCGATCCGCGCCGAGAAGCTCAAGGAAGCGCTGATCCGCATCCGCAAGCCGACCCGCGCGCACAAACCGGCCGCGCCGGTGGATACCGCCGGCAAACCCGAACGGGATTTCGTGCTGGCCACCACCCGCGAGGGCTTGGTGCGGATCCCCAGCGAGGATGTCGTGTATTTTCTGGCCGACCAGAAATACACCACCGTCTGCCATCTGCACGGCGAAGTGCTGATCGAGGAATCGCTGAAAACCCTGGAAGAGGACTTTGCGCCCTGGTTCCTGCGCGTGCACCGCAAGGTGCTGGTGGCCACCCGTTTCATCGCCGGGGTGGAGCGTGACAAGCACGGCGAGCAGCACCACTGGCTCAAGGTGCGTCATTCGCAGCGGCCCCTGCCCGTCTCGCGTCGCCGCCTGCCGGAAGTGCGGCGCTTTCTCACCGACACCCACTGATGCGCAACACGCTGACCATCGCCACGCGCGAATCCCCGCTCGCCCTGTGGCAGGCGGAGTATGTCCGCGACTGGCTGCAGGTCCTGCATCCGCACCTGCAGATCCGGCTGCTGCCGCTCAACACCACCGGCGACCAGCGCCTGGAAGGCCCGCTGTCACAGGTGGGCGGCAAGGGGCTGTTCGTCAAGGAACTGGAACAGGCGCTGCTGGACGGCAGCGCCGACATCGCCGTGCACTCGATGAAAGATGTTCCCGCGCAGCAGCCGCCCGGACTGTGCCTGACCGCTTTCCTGCCCGGCGAAGATCCGCGCGATGCCTTCGTCTCCACGCGTCACGCCAGCCTCGCCGCCCTGCCGGCCGGCGCGGTGGTGGGGACCTCCAGCCTGCGGCGGCAGACCCAGCTGCGCCGGCTGCGCCCGGACGTGGAGATCGCCGTGCTGCGCGGCAACGTCGGCACCCGTCTGCGCAAGCTCAGGCAGGGCCAGTACGACGCCATCCTGCTGGCCTGCGCCGGACTGATCCGCCTGGGCCTGTCGGCCCACATCCGCGAGGCGCTGGACCCGCAGCAGTTCATCCCGGCCATCGGCCAGGGCATCATCGGCATCGAGTGCCGCAGCGCCGACATCGGCACCCGCGCGCTGCTGGCGCCGCTGCACGATCCGGTGAGTGCCACCCGCCTGGCGGCGGAGCGCGCCCTCAACAGCCGCCTGGGCGGCGCCTGCCAGGTGCCGGTGGCCGGCCACGCGCGGCTGCTGCAGGGCCGGCTGCATCTCGACGCCCTGGTGGGCGCGCCCGACGGCTCGCGTCAGGTACGGGCGCAGATCGAGGGCCCGCCGGCCGAGGCCGAACGGCTCGGCATCGCGCTGGCCGAGCGGCTGCTGCAGGACGGCGCCCGCGACATCCTGGCGCAGATCGGCGTCGCGGTCTGAGGCTCAGCCGGCGCGGAGCGTGCCGAGCAGGATGTCGCGCGCGCGCAGGCCGGCGAGCATCTCGCGGCCGGCGGCAATCAGCTGCTCCGGCTGCGGGTGCTGTATCTGCGCGGCCAGCCGGTGCAGCGCCTGCTCGCCGGTGAGCGGCTCGGCGTCCAGCAGCGCCAGCAGCTGCGCGGTGACGAGGTTGATCTCCATGAACTTCACCTCGTCCTGGCGCGTGCGGTACACCACCAGACAGGTCGGCTCCGGGCCTGGCTCCGTGGGCTGGTACGCCGGGCCGATGCGGTGCACCGGATAGCGGTACACCAGCGGCCAGGCCAGGGGCGAGACACACGGGCGGCCGCTGTAGAGATCGCCGTTGGGGTCGGCCAGATCCGGCGTGAGCGGGATGTCGGCAATGGACAGCGCCAGCTCCGCCCACTCGTACTGCGCCAGCTCGCGCAGGAAGGGCGGGTCGTCCGGGTGCTCGCCGCGCTCCTGCTCCAGATAGGCAAGAAATTCCTGCGCCAGCCTGTAGAACTGCGGCGCGCGTGACTGGTGACGGGCATAGAAATCCCGTACCCGCGCGTGCCATACCGCGTCGCTGGAGATGCGCCGCAATACCGGAAATGCGTTGGCCAGAAAATCTTCCACGTTGTTGTAGAACAGATCGCGGTAGATCTTCATGCGCCGGTCTTCCAGGCCGGCGGGCGCGGGCTGGTGCTGCGGGTCGCGCAGGTGCGCGGCAAACTGGTACTGCACCTGGCGGAAATCAGCCATGCACGACCTGCCGCGGCGCGCTGTGGCGCTGCTGCAGCTGGTGGATCTGCCCCAGCTCCTGCATCAGCTCCGCCAGCGGCGGGATGTTGAAATCGCGTTCCAGCAGCGTGGGCACGGGCCCCAGCCGGGCGTAGGCGCGGTCCAGCAGCGCCCAGACCGGATCGCTGACCGCCGACCCATGCGTATCCACGCGCAGATCCTCGGCTTCCACATAATGGCCGGCCACGTGGATATAGCGCACCCGCTCGGCGAGCAGCGCGTCCAGGAACGCCACCGGGTCATAGCGGTGGTTGATGCTGTTGACGAGGATGTTGTTCACGTCCAGCAGCAGGTCGCAGTCCGCCTCGCGGATGACGGCCCGGATGAACTCCAGCTCGCTCATCTGCTGGGCCGGCGCGGCGTAGTAACTGGCGTTTTCCAGCGCGATGCGGCGTTCCAGGATCTCCTGCACGCGGCGCACCCGTGCGGCCACGTAGTGGACCGCCTCTTCGGTAAAGGGGATCGGCATCAGGTCATAGAGATGACCATCGTCCGAGCAGTAGGTGAGATGTTCGGTGTAGTCGTGAATGCCGTGCAGATCGAGAAAATCCTTGAGCTCGTGCACGAAGGCTTCGTCCAGCGGCGCCGGGCTGCCGATGGACAGCGACAGGCCGTGGGTCACAAACGGAAAGCGCTCGGTGAACGAGCGGAACTGCCGGCCGAGCTTGCCTCCCAGGCCCATCCAGTTTTCCGGCGCCACCTCCAGAAAGCCGATGCCCGCGGCATCGGACCGGGCCTCTGCCAGCGGATCCAGCAGGGCCCGCCGCAGACCCAGTCCGGCGCCCTGAACATGGGGAGTGATGGCTGTCATGTCAAAAACCGCCGGCTGCGGGGGTGCAAGGGGAGGACACCCCCGCAGCCGTGGTGCTTACTTGCCCTTCTTCTCGCCGCACTTGCCCTCACCACACTTGGCTTCGCCGGCTTTCTTCTCGCCGCACTTGGCTTCACCGCACTTGGCTTCGCCGGCTTTCTTCTCGCCGCACTTGCCTTCACCGCACTTGCCCTCACCACACTTGGCTTCGCCGCACTTGTGCTCGCCGGTCTTGGCGTCGCCGGCGGAGGCCAGCATGTAGCCCGCGCCCAGATCGGTGGCCTGGAAGGTGGAAGCCTGCGCCGCCATGCCGGCCAGCGACATCGCCGCGCCCAGGGCGAGCGCGAGGGGTTTCTTGGAAAATGAAGTCGTCATACCGTATCTCCTGATGAATCGGATTGAGGCCCGCTTGGGGCGTTGTACAGCATAAGCCTATACGCATACTGCGGGCAGGCGGACGCAGCCCCGTGATCGGTGGGACTCGGTCGGCGGCCGAGGGTTCCCTTACACTACCTCCCGCAGCGCGGGCCTATAGCTCAATTGGTCAGAGCAGAAGACTCATAATCTTTTGGTTCCAGGTTCAAGTCCTGGTGGGCCCACCATTCAGGCGGCCGGCATCCCGCTTGCGCGCATCGGCCACAAAAAAGGGCGGCTCGCGCCGCCCTCTTGTTACTGCTGCTGCGCTTACTGCAGGGCCGGGGCCAGCTGGATGCCGGCGTCGATCTGCAGACGTTGGGCCGCTTCCACCAGGCTCGGTTCGTTGAACGAGGCGCGGGTGAACTGCCCCAGGCTGTAGGTCTTGGTGACGTGCGCATTGCTCACCACCGGGCCCAGGGCATTGGGCATGCCGTTGGTGGAGGTGGCCGCCACCGAGACCAGCTTGGCGGCACCGTTCACGGCGCGGTCGTGGAAGGCCAGCCCGTAGAACGACAGCTCCATCCACTGCTTGCCGGGCTGCAGCACCTGCGCCGCCTGGGCGGTGGCAAAGGGCAGATCGGCGACGTCGGCGAGCGTACCGGAGAGGTACACGCGGCCGGGGGCCAGCACGTCCAGCTCGGCGGCGATGACGAGATTGCCGTCACGCACCACGTCCGTGTAGCGCCCGGTGAGGCGCGCGGCCGGATTGCTGAACTGGAAGCCGCCGGCGATCTGGCGACGCTCTTCGTTGGCCAGCACGGCGGTGACCTTCACCATCACGCTCTCGGCCTGGCCCAGTGCCGGGGTCTTGTCCGACGGCAGGGTGAAGCGCGCCACATAGATGCCGTCGCCGGCCTTGGCGTCTGGCGCCACACCGTCGTCGAGGTAGCTGACCGTACCCAGGCTGCCCATGTCCTGCGTGATCAGCTCCGCGCTCACGCGCGCGCCGCTGACGGCGGACTGGGCGGTGCCCACGCCCTCGACCAGGCTGCGCAGGCCGGTGGCGGTGCTCGCCAGCGCGGCGTACAGGGTGACGGTCTCACCCGGCATCGCGCTGATGGTGGAGGCCCAGACCGTCAGGCGCGGCCCCGCGCCGTTGGGCCCGAGGATGGTCTGGCGGGAGGGCATGCGGTCGGCCAGCATCGGGTCGGTGGCGCCCGCCTCCAGCACGGTGGACCACTGCGGATACCGGGCCAGCTGCGCGTAATCTTCCGCCGCGCTGAGGGCCAGGGGTTTGACGGTGGGTTGTGCCGGCTGCGCGTGTGCCAGACCACTCAGCGTGGTGGCGCACAGGAGCAGTGCGTATCGTATGGTTTTCATGATGGTGCTCCGTTAGTACAGGATGCCGATGAACTGCGCGGTGCTCATGCTGCTCTGCACCGTGGTATCGGGCGCGCACTTGCTCGTGCCGCAGTTCCAGATGCCGTCCGGGATGGCCTTGCGCGTATCGCGATCCACGTCGTTACGCTCGTCGTCGTGGTTCTCGTGCGAGCCGTCCAGGTTGCGGAAGCCGGAGGTCTCCTGCTTGTTGCTGTTGTTGCAGACGTTGGAGTTGTTGTAGCCCGTGCCCGCCGAGCCATTGCAGGCGAAGATGGACGCGTACTGAACCACGCCGTCGTCTTCACCGCTGAGGCAGGCGCTGGCGCCGAAGATGGCCTCGTAACCGCCGGTGAGGTACACGTTCTTGGCCGGCGCGTTGGAGAAAGTCCGTACCTGTACGTCATCCGCGCTGCGCAGCCAGAAGGTGGCGGTATCACAGTCCTGGATGAATGACGCCAGGAAGTTACAGCCGCCGCTGGAATCACCGCAGACCGCGTCCGCGCCCTGCGAGCCACGGTGCGCGCCACCCGTGACCATCGCCAGACTCAGGCGTGCCGCCACCGTGCTGAACGGGGCGCCGCCGAAGTTGAAGTTGGGGTCGCTGGAATCGTTGTTGCCCAGGATGAAGTCCATGACCGTGCCGCCCATGGAGTGGGCAACCACCCAGAACGTACCGCCGTTGGCAAAGGTGGTGGCGCACTTGTTGCCGCCGCCGTCCGCGCCGCCGTTGGTGGCGTTGACGATCTCGTTGGCCACTTCGCCCGCGGCCTGCGATCCGTGATACGGATTGGTGCCGTTATAGCCCACCACGTAGTACGACGTGGCGAACTGCTTGGTCGCTTCCTTGATGAAATCACGCCCGTCCTTTTTCCAGTAGTTCCGCGCCGCGGTCCAGTTGGTAAAGGTATCGGTATTGGTCTGCTTGCCGTGCACGAAGATCAGACACGGCGCGGCGCTGGCCGAGGCGGCGCCGAACAGCAGCACCAACCCCAGACAGGCCCGTAAGGCCTTACTAGTTAACATTGAATCCCCTCTCGTTCTCGCACTGAAAAACATGGCGGCTGGTCGCCGCCTCCCTGGGTCGTCTGCGGTTATCCGTCTGGTACGACCACTCGCCGGTTCAGGGAACACCACCCGGCTATGGGGGAGACTTCATACGCTGTTTTGATGAAAAGGTGAAGACCGGTTCATGACGCCCGTCACCGTCCATGGGCGGGGACGGGCCGGAACGCGCGCTGCGCTGCGGTTGCCGGCTTTCTTGTGCAGCACAGCATGGGCGGCGGTCAGCCGGCGCCCGGTGCGGGCCCCTGCGCGGCCCGCGCGGATGGCGCAGGCGCCCAGGTTGCGTGGATCCGAGCCCGGTTGGTTCAGAACGCGTCGCCCGGCACCCGTACCCAGCCTTCCATCAGGACGCGCGCGCTGCGGCTCATGACAGCCCTGGTCACCGTCCACTGGCCGTTGACCTGGCGGACCTGTGCCCCGACCCGCAGCGTGCCGGAAGGATGGCCGAAGCGCACGGCCTCGCGCGCGCCGCCGCCGGCTGCCAGGTTCACCAGCGTGCCGGGGATGGCCGCCGCGGTGGCGATGGCCACCGCGCAGGTGCCCATCATGGCGTGGTGCAGCTTGCCCATGGACAGTGCGCGCACGTTGAGATCGATCTCGGCCGCCTCGATCAGCTTGCCGCTGGCCGCGGTATAGGTCCTGGGTGGCGCCACCCAGGCCAGCTTGGGCGTGTGCTGGCGCCTGGCGGCCTCGTCCAGACTCCGGATCAGGCCCATGCGCAGCGCGCCGTGGGCACGCACGACTTCCAGCCTTGCCAGTGCCACGGCGTCGTCGTTGAGGGCGGCCTGCAGCTCGGTGCCGGCATAGCCCAGCGCCCCGGCGTTGACGAACACGGTGGGAATGCCGGCGTTGATCAGGGTCGCCTGCAGCGTGCCGATGCCCGGCACCACCAGCTCATCCACCCGATTCCCGGTCGGGAACATGGCGCCGCCCCCGCTCTCGTCGGCGGGGTCCATGAATTCCAGCACGATCTCGGCGGCCGGGAAGGTCACGCCGTCGAGCTCAAAGTCGCCGGTTTCCTGTACCTCTCCATCCCGGATGGGGACGTGCACGACGATGCTCTTGCCGATGTTGGCCTGCCAGACCTTCACCGGGAACACCCCGTCGCGCGGCAGGCGCGATCGCTCGATGAAGCCGTTGGCGATGGCAAACGGCCCCACCGCGGTACTGAGATTGCCGCAGTTGCCGCTCCAGTCCACGAAGGCCTGGTCGATCGAGACCTGGCCGTAGAGATAGTCCACGTCGTGTCCGGGCTGTACGCTCTTCGAGATGATGACCGCCTTGCTGGTGCTGGAGGTGGCGCCGCCCATGCCGTCGGTATGCTTGCCGTAGGGGTCCGGGCTGCCGATGATGCGCATCAGGAGCCGGTCACGCGCCGCGCCCGGCATCTGCACCGCCGCCGGCAGGTCCTGCAGGCGGAAGAACACGCCTTTGCTGGTGCCGCCGCGCATGTAGGTGGCGGGAATCTTGATCTGGGGAACCTGGGACATATCGCGATCTCTTCAATGACTCACTTTGTTGCTCTCTCCCGCAGTGGGAGGGAGGCATCAGGGGCGGTGCTTACGGCCCCTCTCCCCCTGGGGAGAGGAAGGAGTGGCCTTGCTCTTCAGCCCTCTCTCCCCTCGCGGGAGAGGGGTTGGGGAGAGGGGGCGGCAGCGTTCACCGCCGCCCAAACGGTTTCCAGTACCCCCTCGGTGTTTTTCAGAATCTCATCGTTCCAGAAGCGCAGGACCGGGAAGCCCTGTTGCTTCAACCAGGCATCGCGCGTCGAGTCGGACTCACTGCCATTGTGTTGCCCTCCGTCTGCTTCCAGCACAACCCGCGCACTGAAATGCACGAAGTCAACAATGTAGGGGCCCAGTGGCTGCTGTCGCCTGAATTTCTCACCCCCCAGCCGGCGCGCACGCAAATGCCGCCACAACAGACGCTCTGCGTCTGTCATGTTCCTGCGGAGCGTCTTCGCGAAAGCCTGTGGCGCTGTTGCGGGCTCTTCCCCTCTCCCCCTGCCCCTCTCCCGCAAGGGGAGAGGGGAGTCTGGTGCAGCGCGCTCTCCCCCTGTGAGCGAGGAGGGTGTGGCCTTGCTTTTCTGCCCCTCTCCCCTCGCGGGAGAGGGGTTGGGGAGAGGGGGCGCTGTCCGCAAGAAGTGCACCTTCAACCCTCATCCGGGATGTCGGGCTCGACCAGCTGCGCCAGCTGGCTGAGCGATTCCTGCCAGCCGAGGTAGCACATCTCGGCAGGGATCAGGTCCGGGATGCCGTCCTGCACGATGCTGATCTCGGTACCGCAGCTCACCGCCTTGAGCGTCACCGTCACGTTCATCTCGCCCGGCAGGTTCGGATCGTCAAACTGGTCCACATAGCGGATCCGCTCGCCGGGCTTGAGCTCGGTGTAGCGGTTGCCAAAAGAGTGGCTCTTGCCGGTGCCAAAGTTGGTGAACGACATGCGGCAGCCGCCGCCCACCCGTGCATCCATGGAATGCACCTTGCCGGTGAAGCCGTAGGGCGGCAGCCACTTCACCATCGCTTCCGGGGTGATGAAGGCGCGATAGACGCGCTC